>JBEQCD010000001.1:0-17938 GCA_041639515.1 Hydrogenophilales bacterium
GAATGGTGGTGATCGCCGCGGTCAAGGTGGTCTTGCCGTGGTCAACGTGACCAATCGTGCCTACGTTTACGTGCGGTTTGGTCCGCTCGAACTTTTCCTTAGCCATTTTCAAGTACCCCTTAACAAGTAAATGATGCGTCGATCCCGACACGCGCCAATCAACAACGGGCACCGCTTTACGGCACCCCGACATGCAATGCACCAACCACGAAACGCCGGTGCCTGACTCTGTAGCACCACCTGACAAACCAGGCAGCACCGAAACTGGTGCCCATGGGCAGGATTGAACTGCCGACCTCTCCCTTACCAAGGGAGTGCTCTGCCACTGAGCTACATGGGCCTATGGACTCAACAACCACCTAGCCCACACATAAAACTGGAGCGGGAGAAGGGAATCGAACCCTCGTCTTAAGCTTGGAAGGCTTCAGCTCTACCATTGAGCTACTCCCGCTTCGCCCTGCTCTTGCTGCAAAATTCTGGTGGTGGGGGAAGGATTCGAACCTTCGAAGGCAGAGCCGTCAGATTTACAGTCTGATCCCTTTGACCGCTCGGGAACCCCACCCAAACGAAGCGCGAGATTATAGGGGGCTTCGGGAAAGCCTGTCAAACCCCGACTTACACATTGAACAGGAAATTCAGGACATCGCCGTCCCGCACGACGTATTCCTTGCCTTCGGCGCGCATTTTCCCGGCTTCCTTGGCCCCCGCCTCGCCCTTGCAGGCGATGAAATCCTCGTAGGCGATGGTCTGGGCGCGGATGAAGCCCCGCTCGAAATCGGTATGGATGACCCCGGCGGCCTGCGGCGCGGTGTCACCCTTGCGGATGGTCCAGGCACGCACCTCCTTCACCCCGGCCGTGAAATAGGTTTGCAGGCCCAGCAGGTCGTAGGCGGCGCGAATCAGGCGGTTCAGCCCCGGCTCGTCCCAGCCCAACTCCTTCAGGTAATCCACCCGGTCTTCGGGTGACAGTTCCTGCAACTCGGCCTCCATGGCCGCGCACACCGGCACAACCGGCGCGCCCTCCGAGGCGGCAAAGGCCTTGAGGGCGTCGAGCATGGGATTGTCGTGGAATCCATCCTCACTGACGTTGGCGACATAGAGGGTGGGTTTCAGTGTCATCAGGCAGAGCGGCTTGATGGCTGCCAGTCCTTCCGCATCAAGGCCCGCTGCCCGCGCGGGACGGCCTTCGTTGAGGGTGCTGACGACAGGCTTGAGCGCCGCCACCATTTTCTGGGCCTCCTTGTCGCCGGCTCGCGCCGGTTTTTCGAAACGCGCCAATGCTTTTTCGGCGCTGGCGAGGTCTGCCAGCGCGAGTTCGGTGGCGATGGTCTCGACATCCGAGAGCGGATCGACTTTGCCGGCGACATGGATCACGTTCTCATTGTGAAAACAGCGCACCACATGGCAGATGGCATCGGTTTCGCGAATATTGGCCAGAAACTGGTTGCCCAGCCCCTCGCCCTTGGACGCTCCGGCCACGAGCCCCGCAATGTCGACGAACTCGACAATGGCCGGCACCAGCTTTTGCGGCTTGACGATCTCGGCCAGACGCGCAAGCCGGGGGTCAGGCACTTCCACCACGCCGGTGTTCGGTTCGATGGTGCAAAACGGGTAGTTTTCCGCCGCGATACCCGCCTGGGTCAGCGCGTTGAAAAGAGTGGACTTGCCCACGTTGGGCAGCCCAACGATGCCGCATTTGAGGCTCATGGCGTTTCCTGTTTGGGTTGTGCGGATGCCGGTTTCGGCGTGGTGTTGGCGCGCTGGATGGCTGCATTCCAGTCGCCGCGCGCCAGCAGGGGCCAGAGCTGCAATGCGCGGTCAATGGCTTCGTCGATCTGGGCTTGTTCGTCCCGCCGGGGGGGCTTCAGGACAAAATTCGCCACTTCGTTGCGATCCCCCGGATGGCCGATGCCGATGCGCAATCGCCAGTAATCCTGGGTACCCAGATGCGCGGTGATGTCCTTGAGCCCATTGTGGCCGCCCATACCGCCGCCGAACTTGAGCCGTAACTGACCGGGCGGGATATCCAGCTCGTCATGCACCACCAGAATTTCATTCGGCTCGATGCGGTGAAAGCGGGCCAGCGCACCGACCGCCTGTCCGGAGCGATTCATGTAGGTTTGCGGCAGCAGCATCCAGGTCGCGCCATGGCGACCCGCCATGCCGTGAAAGCGTGATTCATGGGCCAGCGACGCCTGCCAGTCATGCGCCAGACGCGCGCAAAACCAAAACCCGGCGTTGTGCCGGGTTTCTTCGTAGTCGCGTCCCGGATTGCCGAGACCAACAATCAGACGGGGGGCAGGTGCAATCATGCCGGGCAGGTTGTGCGGCGCTTGCGGGACCAGGCCCCGCAAGCGGCCACACACGCCGATCAGGCTGCGGGTGCTGCCGGGGCCTCTTCGGCCGCACCCTTGGGTGCGTTGATCGACGCAACGGCGGGGTTTTCCGCCGCGATGTGCGCAACCAGCTCAACCCCAGCGGGCAGGACCAGATCGTTGGCGTGGATGGAATGCCCCACTTCCAGCTTGCCCATGTCGACCGCAATGAATTCGGGCAGGCTGCCGGGGAAGCACTGCACGTCGAGTTCGTTGACGATGTGGTGCGCCTTGCCGCCGCCGGTCTTGACGCCGGGTGCCACGTCGGCGTTGAGGAAGTGCAGCGGCACCTTGACGTGGATCTTGTGGTCCTTGTCGACACGCTGGAAGTCCACGTGCAGCACCTGCTGCTTGTAGGGATGCCACTGGGTGTCGCGCAGCAGGACCGATTCCTTGCTGCCGTCGACGGTCAGCGTCAGCACGGATGCGTGAAAGGCTTCCTTGCGCAGGGCATGGTAAAGGGCATTGTGATCCAGCTCGATCTGCATCGGGGCTGCGGTACCGCCATAAACGATGCCCGGGACCTTGCCGGCATGGCGCAGGCGGCGGCTCGCACTCGACCCTTGCGCTTCACGCTTGTAAGCAATGACTTCGATTTCCATGAAACTCTCCTAAGTTGCAACTTCAATGATGCCCGGCCAAACCGGCCAGGCACGAAAAAGCCCCCGCGACCAGGGGCATTCAACCTGCCCGCTATTCCATGAACAGCGAGCTGACGGAATCTTCATTGCTGATGCGGCGGATCGTTTCCGCCAACAGTTCAGCCACCGACAATTGCCGGATTTTGCTGCACGCACGCGCATCTTCACGCAGCGGAATGGTGTCGGTCACCACCAGTTCATCCATTGCCGACCCCGCGATGCGCTCGGCTGCCGCACCCGACAGCACGCCGTGCGTGCAATAGGCCATGACCTTTTTCGCGCCATGTTCCTTCAGGGCATTGGCCGCCTCGCACAAGGTGTTCGCGGTATCGACCATGTCGTCCATGATGATGCAGGTGCGGTCCTTCACGTCGCCGATGATGTGCATCACCTTCGCCACGTTGGGCTTGGGACGGCGCTTGTCGATGATCGCCAGGTCGCATTCGAGGCGCTTGGCAATTGCCCTCGCCCGCACCACACCGCCCACGTCCGGCGACACCACCATCAGATTGGGGTGGTTGCGCTTCCAGATATCCCCCAGGAGGATCGGGCTGGAATAGATGTTGTCGACCGGAATGTCGAAGAAGCCCTGAATCTGGTCGGAGTGCAGGTCCATCGTCAGCAGGCGGTCAATCCCCGCCCCCGCCAGCATGTTCGCCACCACCTTGGCCGTGATCGCCACCCGCGCCGAGCGGGTGCGACGATCCTGCCGCGCATAACCGTAGTAGGGGATCGCGGCGGTGATGCGGCCGGCCGAGGCACGCTTCAGCGCGTCGACCATGACCATCACCTCCATCAGGGTGTCGTTGGTCGGCTGGCAGGTCGACTGCAACACGAACACGTCCTTGCCGCGCACGTTCTCCAGAATCTCGACCATCACCTCGCCATCGGAGAAACGCGACACGGTGGCGCGCCCCAGATGAATATTGAGATGGCGCACCACATCGCTGGCCAGACGGGGGTTGGCATTCCCCGTAAACACCATCAGATTGTCAATGGACACGCGAGTCTCCGGCAATTGGGCGAGACAAGAACAAAAACAGCCGCCTTCCCGGCGGCTGCTCACTCAAATCATGGCTGGGGAGGTAGGGATCGAACCTACGAATGTCGGAATCAAAATCCGATGCCTTACCACTTGGCGACTCCCCAACGGGTGCTACCCGGCGCAAAAATCGTACAGGGGATGCCTGTCGAGACCCTGCGCCACAAAACCCTGCATCGACCCGGGCATGCGCTGCAGAACCGCCTGCGCCGCACTTTCCGACTCGAATGCTGCAAATACACAGGCACCGGATCCGGTCATTCTGGCTTCGCCGAACTGCCCCAGCCACTCGATATGGCGGGCGACTTCGGGATGCCTTCCCATGACCACCGGCTGCAGGTCATTTCGACCCATGCCTGCGGAAAAGGGCGCTATTTTGAGGGGCGGCGTGTCCCGTGTCAATTCCGGCGCAGCAAAAATCGATGCAGTGGGCACCTGTACGGGCGGCGTCAAAACCACATACCACGCCGGTGCGGCTTCCACGGGCCAGAGGATTTCCCCCACCCCTTCGGCAAAGGCGGTCTGGCCGAATATGAACACCGGCACATCTGCGCCGAGCTGCAAGGCCAGTGTTTGCAGCTCAGCGCGCGACAGATTCACCTGCCACAGGCGATTGAGCGCGAGCAGGACAGTTGCCGCGTCCGAACTGCCGCCGCCCAGTCCGCCGCCCATGGGCAGGTTCTTGTCCAGCCGGATGCTCACACCCGCCCCCGGCGGGGCATGAGCCTGCAACAGGCGCGCCGCGCGCACGCTCAGATCCTGCGCCTCGGGCACACCGGGCACCTCGCCCTCACGCGCGATCACGCCATCATCGCGCAGCGTCAGATGGACGACATCGGCACGGTCGATCAGCCGGAAAATGCTCTGCAGCAGGTGGTAGCCATCGGCGCGGCGGCCGACGACATGCAAAAAGAGATTGAGTTTGGCGGGGGCCGGAAAGCGATGGCTCATTCGGCTTGCCAGCTGTCGAGCACGAGCCGCAGTTCGAGTGTGCCGCGAACCAGTGACAGCTTGCGCGGGCGGCTGTCGGCGTATTGCAGGAATTCGACTGTCCAGCCGTCCTGCACGATCCGCTCGACGCGACCGGTGCCATCGCGCGTCACGTCGGCCGGCCGCCGGGGATCCGGGCGCGCCTGCACCCACGAAACCAGCCCGGCGAGCGGGAGGGAGTAGCCCAGCGCATCCTGCATCAGGGTTTCGGCATCGGGCGCGCGTCGCGGTGGCTGGTTGGGCACTTCCAGCACCACTTCGCCAGGCCGGCGCTCGATGCGGGCCACGCCCTGGCCGAGTGGAGTCGCCATGACGATCACATCCTGCTCCGGGCGATGCCGCCAATCCAGATTGCCGGACAGGCTCTGGGTGTCGGTCTGGATGCCAAGTCGCCCCGTCAGCGCCCAGGCCGTGGCGCGATCCGCTTCAACCGGCGTGGGAACAGGCACAGTTGCACAGCCCGCCAGCCACAGGACCGGCAGCCAGACGAACAGGCTTGCCCGCATCAGGGTTTCAGCCGGCGCAGGGTTTCCAGCAGCACTTCGTTCTGGGGGTGGCTTTGCAGGCTGGATTGCCAGACCTGCCCTGCTTCGTCCCGCTGCCCTCGCGCCCAGAGCACTTCGCCCAGATGGGCAGCGATTTCAGGGTCGGGGCGGAGCTTGAACGCGCGCTCGAGATAGTCCTGTGCGCGCGGCAGGTTGCCCGAGCGAAATTGTGCCCAGCCCATGCTGTCCAGAATGAAGGGGTCTTCAGGTGCCAGCGTCAGCGCGCGCTCGATCAACACCAGCGCTTCAGGCAGCCGGTTCGTGCGGTCGGCAAGGGTATACCCGAGCGCGTTATAGGCCTGCGCATCGTCCGGACGCAACACCATCACGCGGCGCAGGTCCGATTCGAGCACGTCGAGACGGTCGATTTTTTCAGCCGCCATTGCCCGGTCGTAGAGCAGGTCCGGGGACTCGGGAAAGCGCTTGAGTCCTTCGTCCAGAGCGGCGAATTCATCAGCGTGGCGCTTGGCCTGCCGCAACAATTCGGCACGCGCCTGAACCAGGCGAACATTCTGCGCCTCGTTTTCGCCGACTGTTCCCGCCAGCATGGCCAGTGCTGCGTCCAGCTTGTCGGCACGCGCCAGCAAGGCGGCCTGGCGGGCGCGCGCCGACACAAGGTAATTACCTGACTTGACCTGCGCGTAAGCTGCTGCGGCCTCCTCAGGCTGTTTCATCTGCTCGGCGGTCTGCCCCAGGTAGTAGTAGACGGCATCGGGTTCACGCGGGCTGTATTCCAGCGTCTGCGTCAGCAGGGCGCGCGCAGCGGCCACGTCTCCCATTTGCAGGGACAGCAGACCGGCGGCAAAACTGACTTCGGCGTTGCGCGGGAAATCCTGCGTCAGCCGTGTGAATTCCGCATGCGCTTCGGGAAACTGGCTGGCGTTGACCAGGGTGCGGGCATACGCCAGACGGACATCGCGCGCACCGGCATGAACCGTGAGAAATTCCCGCATGAAGGCGAGCGCGTCGGCGCGGGACGTCTTGGCCAGAACCTGTGCCCGCAACAGGGCGGCAGGTTCCCAGCCCGGACGCAGGCTGTCGGCCTGCTTCAAGGCATCAATCGCCTGCTCGAAGCGGCCGGCACTGGCAGCCGCCTGCGCCACGGCAAAGCGCGCCTCGGGCAGGCCGGGGTAATCCACAGCCAGGCGCTCGACCAGCGCCTGCGCCGCCTGAGTGTCGCGTGTCTTGCCCATGAGGGCTGACAGATGCAGAAAACCGTTCGCACTGTCCTGTTTGAGCATGTCACGCAGCAGGGGCTCAGCCTCGGACAGCTTGCCTTCGTTGAGGAGCAAGGCCGCCAGCGTTTGCCGGGCACGCTCCGATGCCGGTTCGGCATCCGCCCACAATTGGGTCGCTTCGAGTGCGCCACTCTGGTTGCGGGCGAACATGGACACTTCCGCCGCCCGGCGTGCGACGCGGGGATCACGCGTCTGCCGCGCCAGGTCGAGGTAGGTCGATTGGGCGATGCCGATGGCACCCCGCTGCCCGGCCACTTCGGCCACCAGGAACTTGAACAGCAGATCCGGCGTAAGGGGCTGCTTCGGCCAGGCAGCCTCGGCCAGTGCCTTCGCAGCGGCCTCGTCGACGTCCGGCGACGCAAGCGGTGCAGTGGTTGCGACCGGCGCATCCTGAACGGCTGCCGGCTGAGAGGCGCGTACCGGGGTCTGGCTGCAGGCTGTCGCGAGCAGGAGGGCAGCACAGAGGGGAAGGAGCTGGAATGCTTTCATGTCAGGGTGTGCAGTTGGGCTTGGCTACGATTCTATGCTTTCGAGCGCGCCCTGCAAGCAAGGTTCGCGGGCAGGCTAGAATTGCCCCATGCCCGAACTGCCCGAAGTCGAAACCACCCGCCTGGGACTTGCGCCCGCCCTGGTCGGGCGCACACTCCAGCGCGTGGATGTCCGCAACCCCAGACTGCGCTGGCCTGTTCCGTCCGACCTGGCGACCCGGCTGGCAGGCAGGTCGTTGCAAAGCATTGCCCGGCGCGGCAAATACCTGCTGTTCGATTTTGGCGACGCGACCCAGATTGTGCATCTGGGCATGTCCGGCAGCCTGAGACTGGCTTCGCCCGCCGAGCCACCCGGCGTACACGACCATGTCGACTGGCAATTCGACGACCACACGCTCCTGCGCCTGCGTGACCCACGCCGTTTCGGGGCCGTGCTGTGGACGGACGATCCCCGGCACCACGCCCTGCTCGCTGGCCTCGGCCCGGAACCCCTGACCGACTCGTTCGACGCAGACTATCTGCATGCGCAGTGCCAGCGCCGCAACAGCGTCATCAAGCAGGTCATCATGGATGCCCATGTGGTGGTGGGCGTGGGCAACATCTATGCATCGGAATCCCTGTTCCATGCCGGCATCCGGCCGGGCACGGCCGCGCGGCGACTCACACAACCAGCCTGCGCGCGCCTGGTCGCCGCCATCCGCAAGGTACTGACCGCCGCGATCGCCGCTGGCGGCAGTTCGTTGAGGGATTACGTCGCCACAGATGGCGAACTCGGCTACTTTCAGCTCCAGACCCGGGTGTACGACCGCGCCGGCCTGCCCTGCCGGGTTTGCGGCACGACGATACGACGCATCGTCCAGGGTGCCCGGGCCACCTACTACTGTCCGATCTGCCAGCGCTGACCGGGCAGGTTCACCCCACGGTCGCATTCAGGCCGATTTACACTTAATATGTCTTTAAATATCCGCGTCTTACCTTCAAGACACCCCATGCCCTCCACCACGCTGGTCGACGAATTCGAGCATTACAGCGCCTGGCGCGACGCGCTCTATGTGCGGGTGGAAGCCCTGCGTGACTGGCTGGCGTCCCAGCAACTCGACGATGGCGAGTCCGATCTGCGTCTGGCCCAAGCCCTGGGCCGGCTGCAGGAAGACACCCTCAATGTGGCGTTCGTGGCCGAGTTCTCGCGCGGCAAATCCGAACTCATCAACGCGATTTTCTTTTCGGATTACCGACAGCGCGTGCTGCCCTCGTCGGCAGGCCGGACCACCATGTGTCCGACCGAACTCCATTACGATCCGCGCCGCCGGGCGTCGCTCCGGCTGCTGCCCATCGAGACCAAGATCCAGGAAGGCAGTATCGCCGATTTCAAGCGCGACCCCGACGCCTGGACCGAGTTTCCGCTCAACCTCGATTCAGCGGCCGAGATGAGCGCCACCCTGATGCGCCTTGCCGACACCATGCCTGTCGATGCCGGTACGGCCGAATCCTACGGGCTCATCAACCCGGCCGACGAGGAAACCGCTCGCGCACTGGCGCAGGACGGCAGCATTGCCATTCCGCGCTGGCGTCATGCCCTCATCAACTTCCCCCATCCTCTGCTCAAGCAAGGCCTGGTCATACTCGACACGCCAGGCCTCAACGCCATCGGCACCGAGCCCGAACTGACGCTCTCCATGCTGCCCAACGCGCATGCCGTGCTCTTTTTGCTGGCGGCCGACACCGGCGTCACCCGGTCCGACATTGAAATCTGGCGTCAGCACATTGCTCCGGTTCATGGTGCAAGCCGCGCCCGGCTCGTCGTCATGAACAAGATCGATGGCCTGTGGGACGAACTCAAGAGCGATGCGGAAATCGATGCCGAGATTGCCCGGCAAGTGGCCTCCAGCGCGGCCCTGCTCGATCTGCCCGCCAGCCAGGTCTACCCGGTTTCAGCGCAGAAAGCCCTGGTTGCCAAGGTCAGGCACGACGACGCCCTGCTGCAGAAAACCCGTCTGCCCGAACTGGAATCCGCCCTCAGCCAGGAACTGATCCCCTGCAAGCAGGCCCTGGTCGGCGATTCGACACGCAGCGTGGTGGAAGACGTGGTGGTCCGCACCATCGAACTGCTGGAAACCCGGCTGGCGACCATCCAGGACCAGGTCGAGGAACTCGGCAACCTGCGCGGCAAGAACCGCAGCGTCATCGAGCACATGATGGTGCAGGCCAACGCCGACCGGGATCAGTTCGAACGCGGCCTGCAGCAGTTCAATGCGCTCCGGAATGTGTTCGCCGCCCAGGTAGAGTCGCTGCGACGCCATCTCGGCATGCAGACGATCCGTGACGAAGTGAAGCACACCCGCGCCGCCATGGAGAAAAGCCGTTTCAGCGCCGGCTTGCGCGAATCCATGGCCACATTCTTCGGCCTGCTCAATGGCAACCTTGACGCTTCGACCGAAATCGTCCGGGAAATCCGCGCCATGATGACTGCCATGTATCAGAAATTCAGCGATGAACACGGTCTGACCATGGTCAACCCGCCTGAACACAGCCTGGTGAAATACCGCCGCGAAATGGCCCGTCTGGAACGCATTTTCGACGAGCGCTTCAACACGCTGTTCAGCATGCTGACGTCGGGCCAGCATCAACTCACCCAGCGTTTCTTCGAGACGCTGGCGAGCAAGGTGGTACAGGTGTTCGAAATCGCCAACAGCGAGACCGAAACCTGGCTCAAGGCGCTGATCGCTCCCATGGAGACGCAGGTACGCGAGCATAAAACCCAGCTCAAACGGCGGCTGGACAGCGTCAGCCGCATTCATGCGGCAACCGAGACACTCGACGACCGGATCGCCGAACTCGACACGGCGATGAACAACGTGGCCGACCAGATCGACCAGCTGGCACGCGTGAACGCGCGCATTGCCGATGCCTTGAATGACGCGCCGGGCGACGCCCGCTACGCGCGGTCTGCCTGAGAACAGGCCTTACTTGCCGGCGGTGAGGCGGAGGAATTTATCCTGTAGCTGATCCTGCGATTCCGGGTAATCCGGGTTCAGCGGGATGCAATCCACCGGGCAGACTTCGACACACTGCGGCGTATCGAAATGACCGACACACTCGGTGCATTTGTTGGGATCGATGATGTAGATTTCATCGCCCTGCGAAATCGCGTCGTTTGGGCATTCGGGCAAACAGACGTCGCAGTTGATGCATTCGTCCGTAATCATCATGGACATGGCTGGCTCCAGTTCATATCAGTTTTTGCTTATTTTCTCACTTAATCGGGCCGCGACCAACGGGTGGACGAAGGGTGACACGTCTCCGCCCAGCTGGGCGATCTCCCGGATCATGCTAGCCGAAATGAACATGTATTGATCAGACGGCGTCAGGAACAGGGTTTCGATATCCGGTTTGAGGTTGCGGTTCATGCCCGCCAGCTGGAATTCATACTCGAAATCCGATGCCGCACGCAGGCCGCGCAACACGGCAATGGCCCCTTGCTGGGCGACAAAATCAATCAGCAGGCCGGAAAACCCCTCCACCTGTGCGCGTGGTACATCTTTGAGCACGGCACGCGCCATCTCCACCCGTTCGTCTATGCCGAAAAAAGGCTTCTTGTTGCGCGATTCGGCCACCGCCACGATCACCCGGTCGAACAGGCGCGCTGCACGGCGCACGAGGTCTTCGTGGCCGCGCGTAATGGGATCGAAAGTTCCCGGATACACCGCGATCAGCATGACACGTCTTCCTTTTCGAGCAGGGCAAAGTGTGAACGCCCCGCGCGTCCACTCTTCAGCATGATAAACCCCGCAGGCACGGTGACCTCCGCCCCCTGCTCGACATAGACCAGCCCGCCGGGTGCAAGATGACCACTCAGCTCCGGCAGGATGCTCGCTGCCAGGCCGCTGTCAAAGGGAGGATCCAGAAAGATCAGATTCCACGCCGTCCGGTTGCCGGCCAGCCAGGCCAGCGCATCGGCCCGAACGATCTCGATTGCAGACGTACCCAGTGCCTGGCGGTTTTTTTCCAGCGCCTGGCTGGCGGCCGCGTCGCGTTCCACGAGCGCGACGCGTGCGGCACCACGCGACGCCGCTTCGAAACCCAACGCCCCGCTGCCGGCGAAAAGATCCAGGCAATGCCAGCCAGGCAGATCCTGGCCCAGCCAGTTGAAAAGCGTCTCCCGCACACGATCTGGCGTGGGGCGCAGGCCGTCGCGGTCGGGAAACTCCAGCAGACGCCGCCGATACTGGCCGCCAATGATGCGAACGCGATTGGGCGCACCATGCGCGCGTCGCGAAGCGGCCTGTTTAGCGAGCATCCGACCCCACCACCACGGTGACGAGCGCATCCGGATTGAGCCGGCGCGCGAACGCATCCTTCACGTCACGCACGGTCACGGCATCGACCTTGCTCACCCAGGTATCGAGGTAATCCAGCGGCAATTGGTAGAAGCCGATCATGGACAGGTAATCCAGAATCTTGCGATTGCTGTCGATGCGCAGGGGAAAGCCGCCGGTGAGATTGTCCTTGGCCTGCTTCAATTCGGCCTCGCTGGGCCCGGCATTCACAAAATCACGCAGAGTTGCAATGGCCACCTTGAGCGCATCGTCCGCCTGCTTGGCCTGCGTCTGCAATCCCAGCTGGAAGGGACCGGCCATGCCCATCGGCAGAAAATAGCTATAGGCACTGTAGGCATAGCCGCGCTTGTCGCGGATTTCCCGCATCAACTGCGAATCGAAGCCCCCGCCGCCGAGCACGTAATTGCCGACGAACAGCGGGAAGAAATCCGGATCGTCGCGCGCCATGCCCAAGGCCCCGACCAGCACATGACTCTGGGCGGACGGATGCGTGATGCGCTGCGCTACCGGCGTGGCCGCGACGGGCACCGGCAGGACCGGCACGACCTTGCCGGCGGTCAGGCCAGCCGAAATCTGCGCAGCGATCCGTTCGGCTTCGGGTCGACTCACATCGCCCATCAGCGCGATGACGGCGTTGGGCGCGGTGTAATGCGTCCGGTAGAAAGCCTGCAAATCCGCGCGCGACAGTTGCTGGATCGACCCGGCCTCCCCCGCCTCGTCGTGCGCATAGGGATGCGTGCCATACAGGGCCTGGAAAAACGCCTTGCTCGCGACCTGGCCCGGATCGGCCTCGGATTCGCGTATGCCAGCCAGGGCACGTGGTTTTTCGCGCGCCACGACGGCCTGCGGAAAGTCAGGCTGTTGCAGTACACGCAGGAAGGTGCCGAGCGCACGATTCTTTTCGGCCTCGGACGACAGGGTCCGCAGGCTCACCGTCGCACGATCCCGGTCAAAGCTGCCAGACAGGACCGCCCCGACGTCTGCCATCTCGTGTGCGATCCGGGTATCCGACCAGCCGCCGGCCCCCTGGTCGAGCAGTGCATGGGTGAGTTGCGCCAGACCCTCTTTGCGGGCGGGATCCCGCGCGCTGCCCGCCGGAAAACTCACCGCCAGATCGAGCATGGGCAACTGCCGGCTCTCAACGAAATAGACGCGCGCGCCCTGCGCGGTCGTCCAGTGCTGGACAGGCAAGGCTGCCTGCGCGCCCAACGGCAGCCAGAACAGACAGGCTAGCAGGAAGTGCTTGAATGACACGACGGGTTTAGTTGACATGGCGGGCTCCAGCCACAGCCGCACGCGGCGCGCGGGCTTCAAGGGGTTGGGGGTCCAGCGTGGCGACCGAGAGACGGTCGTCCACCAGCCACTTTTGCGCGGCAGCCCGCACATCGTCGACCGTCACCGCCCGCAATCTCTCGACCCGCTTGGACAGCGCCTCGGGCGGCAGGCCGGCAATGGCGTATTCACCCAGCTGCATGGCCTGGTAGAACAGCGAATCCCGCTGATACACGTCGGCCGCGATCACCTGCGCCTGCACCCTGGCCAGTTCGGCGGCACTGATGCCGTCTTTCTGGATGCGGGCGATTTCGGCACGAATGGCCTTTTCCACATCGGCCACGGTTTTGCCCTGTGCCGGAGTAGCGTCGACCAGCACCATACCTGGGCCGCGCGCGACAGCGTCATAACCGGCACTGGCGTTCACGGCCACCTGTTGCGTCTTCACCAGGGATTTGGGCAGACGGGCCGAATCATTGCCGGACAGCACGCCCATCAGGATTTGCAGCGCGTAGGGGTCGGTGTCCTTCTGCCAATCGCGCAGGGTGGGCGCGTGCCAGGCCATCAGCAGGTAGGGCAGTTTGGCAGGGGCCTTCACGACGATGCGTTTGCCGCCGACTTGTTCGACTTCGGTCTGCGGCTTGCGGACAGGCAAAACCTTGGCAGGAATGGCACCGAAGTACTTCCTGGCCAGCGCGATGACCTCGTCCGCCTTCACGTCACCGGCAACCACCAGCGTGGCATTGTTGGGCGCGTACCAGCGCGCATACCAGTCGCGCGCATCCTGCGCCGTCATGTTCTGCAAGTCGTCCATCCAGCCGATGATCGGTCGACGATAGGGATGCGTCTGATAGGCGGTCGACATCAGGCGCTCGTACACCACCGATTGCGGCTGGTCGTCGGTACGCAGCCGGCGCTCTTCCATCACCACCTGGATTTCCTTGGCGAACAGAGCGTCGCTGATGACCAGATTAGCCATGCGGTCGGCCTCGAGCTTCATCGAGAGTTCCAGGCGATCGCGCTGCATCTGCTGGAAATAGGCCGTGTGGTCGCGGCTGGTGAACGCGTTCTCCCGGCCACCCGCCGCTGCGATGCGTTTGGAGAACTCGCCGGGCGGCACGTCCTTCGTGCCCTTGAACATCATGTGCTCCAGCACATGCGCCACGCCCGTGGTGCCATTGAATTCGTCCATGCTGCCGGCGCGATACCACACCTGCGACACCATCACCGGTGCCCGCGCATCCTCCTGCACGATGATCCGCATGCCGTTGTCCAGCGTGACATCCGTGACACCAGCCTGTGCCATCGTGGCAAAGCCGGCAAATAAAAGCGCCCAAAGGCTACGCATGGTTTTCCCTCTGATCGAGTCGAGTGCGAATGATAAGATAAGCCGCTTAGAACAGATGTCCTGACCGCCCCTATCCGTGTTTAGTTTCTTCAAGTCCAAGCCCCCTGCCGACGCAGCCGAGGTCGCACCGGCATCGCCCGCGCCCGCGCCTCTCCCCGATGCCGTCGAGCCTCCTGCCAGCAAGCCAGGCTGGGCCCAGCGACTCAAGCAGGGGCTGACCAAAACGCGCGACAAGCTCGGCGGCCAGCTCTCCAGCCTGTTCGGGGTGGGGCGCAAGATCGACGCAGGCCTGTTCGAGGAACTGGAAACCATTCTGCTGACAGCCGACGTGGGCGTGGATGCAACCCAGGCCCTGCTCGACATCCTGCAAAAGCGCGTCCGGCGTGAAAACCTGACCGAAGCTTCAGAACTCCAGCAGGCCCTGAAAGACGCCCTGGTCGATCTGCTCGCGCCGCTTCAGGCACCGCTCGACGTCACGCCGCACCACCCCTTCGTACTGATGCTCGCCGGCGTGAACGGGGCTGGCAAGACCACCACTATCGGCAAGCTTGCCAAGCTCTATCAAACCCAGGGGTTCTCAGTCTTGCTGGCTGCTGGCGACACCTTCCGGGCAGCCGCACGCGAACAATTGCAGGTCTGGGGCGAGCGCAACGGCGTCACCGTCATCAGTCAGGACAAGGGCGATTCCGCTGCGGTCATCTTCGATGCCATCGCCGCTGCCCGTGCCCGTAATATCGACGTAGTGCTCGCAGACACTGCGGGGCGTCTGCCCACCCAGCTGCATCTGATGGAAGAAATCCGCAAGGTGAAACGGGTCATCGAGAAAGCCATTCCCGGTGCGCCCCACGAGGTGCTGCTCGTGCTGGATGCCAACACCGGCCAGAATGCCGTCACCCAGGTGAAGGCGTTCGACGACGCCCTGGGCGTGACCGGACTGGCACTGACCAAGCTCGACGGCACGGCCAAGGGCGGCGCAATAGCTGCCATCGCGCATGCCTGTTCAGCGCGGTCAAGGCCGATTCCCGTTCGCTATATTGGCGTGGGCGAAAGCCTGGACGATCTGCGCCCCTTCGACGCGCGTGACTTCGTTGAAGCCATTTTCCCTGTCTGATCGGGCTGTCGCATGATCCAGTTTTCCCAGGTCACCAAACGCTATCCCGGTGGACACGAGGCCCTGACCGGTGCGGACCTCTCCATTGAAAAAGGCGAACTGGTTTTCCTCACCGGGCATTCCGGTGCGGGCAAATCGACCCTGCTCAAGCTCATTGCGGCCATCGAACGGCCCACCAGCGGCGTGGTCACCGTCAGCGGCCAGAACGTCGGCCGGCTGCCGCAGCGCGCGATTCCCTACCTGCGCCGCAACATCGGCCTGGTGTTCCAGGATCACAAACTCCTGTTCGACCGCAACGCCATCGAGAATGTGGTGCTGCCGCTGGACATCGCCGGCATCGACCGCCGCGAATCCTTCAAACGCGCCCGCGCCGTGCTCGACAAGGTGGGCCTCCTGGCACGCGAAAAGGCCAATCCCATCAGCCTGTCCGGAGGCGAGCAGCAGCGCCTGTGCATTGCCCGGGCGCTGGTCAGCCGGCCTGCACTGTTGCTGGCGGACGAACCCACCGGCAATCTCGATGCGGGTTACGCCGCCGACATCATGGCCATGTTCCACGACTTCCATCAGGTGGGCACCACACTGGTGATCGCCACCCATGACGAACGTGCAATCGCCGCACTGGGCGGCCGCATCCTGCATCTCGATCACGGTCGCGTGGGGGCACGCGCATGAAAACCTGGCTGAGACATCAATCAGCGGCATTCCGCAGCGCGCTGGTCCGTCTGTTTGCCCATCCGCTCTCGGCGCTACTCACGGCGCTGGCGATGGGCGTGGCGATCAGCCTGCCGGCAGGACTGTATCTGGGGCTGGACAACCTGGGCCGGGTGGCCGGCAAGCTTCCCGCCCAGCCGGAAATCAGCGTGTTTCTCGCGACTGACGCCGCGCCCGGCGCGCGCAAGGCCATCGAAGCCCGCCTCCGGCAGGCGGACATTGCGCAAGCCCGTTTCGTGTCCAGGGACGAAGCCCTTGCCATGCTCAGCTCCGAGCAGAATCTCAGTGATGTGACAGTGGGCCTGACGGAAAACCCCCTGCCCGACGCCTGGGTGGTGCAACCGGTCGATGCGTCACAGGCTTCGCTTGTCCGTCTGGCGGAGGAGCTCGGCAAGCTGGCCGGCGTGGCAGAAACCCACCTCGACAGCCAGTGGGCCGAGCGACTGGCCGCATTGCTCGCCATAGGCCACACCATCGTCTGGCTGCTCGCCGCCCTGTTTGCGGTTGCGCTGGCAGCCATCTCGGGCAACGCCATTCGCGCCCAGGTGCTGGCTCGACGCGATGAAATCCAGGTGAGCCGGCTCATCGGCGCGACCGACCGCCACATCCGCCGCCCCTTCCTCTATCTGGGTGCGATCCAGGGTTTGCTGGGTGGGGCGGCAGCCCTGGCGGTGCTGGCCATCGCCGGCTGGCTGCTGCAGTCGCCCGTCGCTCATCTGGCCGCGCTCTATGGCTCGGCCTTCCACCTCAGCCCGCCTGCACTGCCCGAACTGGCGCTGGTGTGGGGCTTGCCCGCCCTGTTTGGCTGGCTGGGGGCCTGGAGATCCGTATCGGGCGCACTGCGGCAGGTCGAATCGGCGCGTTAGGTGCCACGCAGGAACCCGGACGGGTTTTAGCACTCATACACTGCGAGTGCTAAAATACCTTCAAGGAGTGGACCTTACATGAACCCGAGTCTGACTTTGCCGATTCCTGCCGCCTACAGCCTGGACAGTTATATCCAGACCGTGAACCGTTATCCCATGCTCAGTCTGGAAGACGAGCAGCGGCTGGCGCGCGCCTGGCACGACAATCAGGATGTCGAGGCTGCCCGCCAGCTGGTTCTCTCACACCTGCGCATGGTGGTCAGCGTCGCCCGCCATTATCTGGGCTATGGCCTGCCGCACGCCGACCTCATCCAGGAAGGCAACGTGGGTCTGATGAAAGCCGTGAAGCGTTTCGATCCCGATCGCGGAGTGCGCCTGGTGTCGTTTGCCCTGCACTGGGTTCGCGCCGAGATTCATGAATACGTGTTGCGTAACTGGCGGCTGGTGAAAGTCGCCACGACCAAGTCGCAGCGCAAGCTGTTCTTCAACCTGCGCAGCCTGAAACAATCGCTCAATTCGCTGACGCTGAAAGAAGCCGACGCAATGGCGAAGGAGCTGAACGTATCGCGCGAAGACGTGCTGGAAATGGAAACGCGGCTGTCCGGCCACGAACTGTCCATCGACCCCGCACAGGATGAAGGCGAAGACAGCTACAGTCCCATCGCCTATCTGGCCAGCCCGGACGAGAATCCGGCGCAGAAACTGGAACGCGAACAGACCGAACAATTGCACCGCCGCGGTCTCGCCCATGCGCTGGAAAACCTCGACGAGCGCAGCCGCCGGATCATTCAGGCGCGCTGGCTCACTGAAGGCGAAGCCGCCACCCTGCACGAACTGGCGGCCGAATACGGCGTGTCGGCGGAACGCATCCGGCAGATCGAGGCTCGGGCCTTGCAGAAAATGCGGGCGGCCATGCCTGCCTGAATCCAGCCGCCGGATCAACAAAAAGCCTAGTTTTTTTGGGGGGAGGACAT
>JBEQCD010000001.1:17948-101328 GCA_041639515.1 Hydrogenophilales bacterium
TCTGGGGCTTTTTGTTGGGGTCAGAACGTGATCAGAACAGCGAGGCGATCACGACCGACAGGATGCTGATCCACGACCAGATGATCAGGGCGGTGACGACAACCATCGGTGTGTTCTGGAAGGTGAGATATTGCTTCATGGGTGTACTCCGTTAACTGGCTGAATTTTAATTCAATCGTCCCTGTCCCTCAAGCGGCGCGTCGGCAGGCGGGGATCATCCTCATCCATGAGTATCCGCTCGGCCGGCCCTTCGAGATCGTCGAACTGGCCGCTTTTGATCGACCAGAACACGCCCGCAATGATCAACAGCACGAAAATTCCCGACAGAAAAAACAGGAAGATCATGATGCCGTTCATGGCTGGTTGATCTCCTGCGTGCCGTGATGGCGCAATTCATCGCCCAGATACAGCCTGGTGTCGACCAACCAGCGCCCCGCCGCCGGCAGGGCAAGCGCACCCTGATACACCCCGGCATCACTGGCGGCCAGGGCCTGGCGACCAGCCGGTGCCGTCGCGCCCGGGCGGCCCAACTGGAATTCACCCCGGACACCGTCGACGGGCAGGCCCGTGCGGTCACGCACACGCACTCTCACCTGAAGCAGGCCGTCCGTCACCTGCGCATCGGTCTCGACCTGCCACCCGATCAGACTCTCGCGGTGCGACTCGGACAATTCGGATGAAACCGCCTTTGCCGCAGCCCGATCATGCGCAACCACCCCGGAAAAGCCGCTGTAAACCTTGCCTTCGCCTCCCATCCACCAGCGTCCGATGGGCTCTGGCAGGCCCGAGTTAGCGATATAGAGTAGGCCCGCATTGAATACCACCAGACCGGAAAAGAATACGATCAACAGCTTGGGTGCCCAATGCATGCGCTTGCCGCGCTTGCGGAATTGCGAAAGCGCGTGCATCACCAACGCAGCCGCCAGAAACACGGAAATATGCATGGCCACCACATCCAGCCCCGGCCATTTTCCCAGTATCAGGAAGAAATAGACCAGAAGGGGAATCACGCCCGACAGCGTGGCGCGGAGCATGGGGGGTATGCCCCGGATAAAACCGCCCAATGCGTAGAGAACGAGGACCGTGCCGAGCCCCCCGAACAAGGTAATCAGCGTGCTCAAGGCTTCGCTCCCGGGCGATCGAATCGGACAAACTCCGTGCGCGCCTCTTCAGGCCGCCCCTGCGGGGTGATGATCAATTCAAATCCCTGTATGGTTTGTGCCTCGTCGGGCGTGAGTCGGACGCTGGCCTGTACCAGGCCACTGTGTCCGGGCTTGATGGTGATTTCACTGAAATTCCCCAGGTCGAGCGCGTGCGGCGGAATGCCGGTCGCGCTGATGCGATAGCGCTGATCCTGCCCCGCCTTGTTGGTGATGCGAATCTGGTAGCGATTGCGGATGTCGCCATTGGACAGCACCACATACAACGGCTGGCGGATTTGCGTCACCGCACGATCAAAACTGCCGCGCGTCGCCACGCTGTAGGCCAGATAGCCGCTCATGAGGATCAGGGCGGCACCGTAGCCGACAATCTTGAGTCGTTTCCAGTGCAGTGCCGGCCGGCCAGGCTGCGTCGACGCCAGGTTCTTTTCGGAATCGTAACGGATCAGGTCACGCGGAAAACCGAACGAATCCATGATGGTATTGCAGGCGTCGATGCATAGGCCGCACGAAATGCACTTGTATTGCAGGCCATCCCGGATGTCGATACCAACCGGACAGACCTGCACACACAGGCCACAGTCCACACAATCACCGATCCCCTGTGCCCGGCGCTCGGTGAGTGCGCGCTCGCTCTGGGTCAGCACCATGCGCCGCCGCTCGGCTTTGGGCTCGCCAGGCTGGGCGGATTTGCGGCGTTCGAGTGCAATGCCACGCCCGGCGCGCACCACGGCGCGACCCTGTATGCCCTCGCCACGCCGCGCGTCATAGTGAACGGCAAGCGTCTCGGGTTCATACATCACACTCTGAAAGCGGCCATAGGGGCAGACGTAGGTGCATATCTGCTCACGCATGAGGCCGGCTGCCGCATAGGTCGAGAAGGTCAGGATCGCAACCGTAATGTAGGCGGCGGCCGCCGCCTGTCCGGTGAAGAAATCCACGACCAGTTCTGGCGCGTAGGCAAAGTAGGCCACGAAGGTCATACCCGTCCAGAACGACACTAGCAGCCAGACTGCGTGTGTTGCGCCGAGCTTGAGGGTTTTTTCCCGGTCCCATGACTGACGATAGAGCCGGACTCGCGCCGGTCGTTCCCCCTGGATGCGATGTTCGATCCAGATGAAGAAATCCGTCCACAGGGTCTGGAAACAGAAATAGCCACAGAATGCGCGCCCGACCAGACCCGTCACGAAGAACAGCAGGATCGCTGCAATGAAGAGCAGCAGGGCCAGCCAGATCACATCCTGCGGATACACCGTCAGGCCAAAGATCAGGAAACGCCTGCCGGGCAGGTCGAACAACAGGGCTTGGCTCGGCGCATCCAGGCGTGACCACGGCAACCAGGGCAAGAGGAAATAAATCGCGTAGGCCAGCACGAGCACCGATGTCTTGAATCGGCGAAACGCGCCCTTGACTGAACGCGTAAAGATGGGGATACGCTTTTGATAGAGCGCGACCTGGTCTTCTAAGCCTTGCTGCATGGTCCCTTCCGGAAATTGAATGCAAAAGCCCCCGAGAACGGGGGCTTTTCTGTCAGCTGCGGGTCGATTTAAAGGCCGCCGCCCAGTTCATGAACGTAGACCGTCAGAACTTTGATCTGTTCGGGTGACAGGCGGCCAGCCCAGGCAGGCATCACACCCTTGTTGAGGCCGCCCGAAATCACGTTGCGGATCGCCGCCACTTTTGCCTCGTCCCCCTGCGCGGCAGGCACATCGGCCCACAGCCAGACCTTGTCGGTCAGGTTGGGGGCACCGATCTCCTTGCGCCCCTGGGCGTCGCCGCCATGGCAGTAGAAGCAGGCTGCGGTTTCGCTGTGGAAGAGCGCATCACCGGCGCGGGCCTTGGCTGCATCGTGTGCAATGCTGGCCTTGCTCGCGACATAGTTGGCGAGCTGATCGATCTGGTCAGTTGCCAGCACTTCGCTAAACGCAGGCATGTAGCCACGACGGCCTTGCATGAGTGTCTCGTGGATCTTGTCGAACGAGCCGCCGTAGAGCCAGTCATCGTCGGTCAGGTTGGGGAAGAAACCCACCACACCCTGGCCGCCGGCCTGGTGGCACGGGGCGCAGTTGTCGGCGAACAGCGCCTTGCCTGCGGAGAGGATGAAGCCGTTCATTTCAGGGTCTTTGGCCACCTGTTCGTACGACATGGACGCGACCTTGTCGAAGTAGGGCTTCTGCGCGGCCGCAGCCTCGTTCAGGTCTGCCAGCAGCAAGGCACGGGTATTCCAGCTGTGCGTCTTGGTTTCACCTTCGCTGTTGACGTAGGTCACGTTGGTGACGCCGCCTATCCAGCCCTTGCCGAACGGCCAGGAGGGATAAATCGTCCAGTAGACAATCGCGAACACGACCGTGGCGTAAAACGTGTACACCCACCAGGTCGGCAGCGGATTGTTGTATTCCTGCAGGTCACCGTCCCAGGCATGGCCGGTGGTCTGAACAGTCTGGGATTGTAGTTTTTGATCGCTCATTGCTTGTCCTTCGTGCCCGTCTCGTCGTCGAGGAAGGGAATATCCCGGTACGACTCGAGTTGCTGGCTCCGCTTCTTGCTGCCGTAAACGTAAATCACGATACCCATGAAGGTAACGAAAAAGATGATCAGCGCGAGGGGCTTGGTATTTTCCGGTTTAGAGAACCACAGCAGCCACTCCATACGCCCTCCGATCAGCGGTTGTCGACGAACGCGTCGTCGCTGTACTTGCTGAAATCAACCATCGTACCCAGCACTTGCAGGTAGGCCACGAGTGCGTCCATTTCCGAGATGCCAGAGCGATCGCCGTCGTAGTTGCCAAAGTTGGCCTGCTCGACCAGGTTCTTCTGGGCATCGGGAATGTGCAGTTGCCTGGCAACCGTCTCACCGAATTTCGTGACGTTGGCCTCATATTCGGCCTGGGTCAGCGAATACGGCACGCCGACCTTGCGCAATGCCTTCATGCGGCCCGCCACATCGGAAATATCGAGTGGCGACATGAGCCAGGGATAATTCGGCATCACCGACTCCGGCACCATGGAGCGCGGTGCCTTCAGGTGCTGGACATGCCATTCATTGGAGTACTTGCCGCCCACACGTGCCAGATCCGGACCGGTGCGCTTGGAGCCCCACTGGAAGGGATGGTCATACTGCGATTCCGCCGCGAGGGAGTAATGGCCGTAACGCAGCTTCTCGTCGCGGAAGGGCCGAATCATCTGCGAGTGGCAGGTGTAGCAGCCTTCGCGAACGTAGATGTCGCGGCCACGCTGTTCGAGCGGCGTGTAGGGACGCACCCCTTCGACCTTCTCGATGGTCTTGTCGATGAAGAACAGCGGGGCGATTTCCACCAGACCGCCGACGCTGATCGCGAGCATGGTCAACACGGCCATCAGGCCGATGTTGGTTTCGATCCATTCGTGTTTGAAATTGAAGTTCATCGTACGTCTTTCCAGTTATCAGGCGTGCGCCATCTTTGCGGCCAGCTTGGCTTCGAGCGCAGCGGCTTCGCGCTTGCCCTGGCGGATGGTCATGAACATGTTGTAGGTCATGAGCACCGCGCCCGTCAGGAAGAACATCCCGCCGATGGCACGCATGGCATAGAAAGGCATCATCGCGGCAACCGATTCAGCAAACGAGTACTGCAGGTTGCCGAACTCATCGAAGGCACGCCACATCAGGCCCTGGGTAATGCCCGAAATCCACATGGCGACGATGTAGAGCACGATGCCTATGGTGGCAAGCCAGAAGTGCACCTCAACCAGTTTGTTGGAGTAGATCTTGGTGTCCCAGAGCTTGGGCATCATGTGATACAGCGAGCCGAACGAGATCATCGCCACCCAGCCCAGCGCACCCGAGTGCACGTGGCCGACGGTCCAGTCGGTGTAGTGCGACAGTGCGTTGACTTCCTTCAGCGACATCATCGGGCCTTCGAAGGTGGACATGCCGTAGAACGACAGGGCCACGATCATGAAGCGCATCACCGGGTCGGTACGCAGTTTGTCCCACGCGCCGGAGAGCGTCATGATGCCGTTGATCATGCCGCCCCACGAAGGCATCAGGAGCAGGATGGAGAACGCGGCGGCGAGCGACGAGGTCCAGTCCGGCAGCGCGGTCCAGTGCAGATGGTGCGCACCGACCCACATGTACATGAAGCCCAGCGCCCAGAAGTGGACGATGGAGAGGCGATACGAGTAAATCGGACGGCCGGCTTGCTTGGGCACGAAGTAATACATCATGCCGAGGAAGGCCGCAGTGAGGAAGAAGCCGACGGCGTTGTGGCCGTACCACCACTGAGTCATCGCGTCCTGCGTGCCGGCGAACAGGCTGTACGACTTCATCGAGAAGAGGTCGACCGGCATCGCCAGGTTGTTGAAGGTATGCAGCAACGCAGTGGCCAGGATGAAGGCCAGGTAGAACCAGTTGGCCACGTAGATATGGGGCTGCTTGCGGCGCATGATGGTGCCGACGAACAGGATCAGATAGGTCACCCACACCACTTCGATCAGCAGGTCGATCGGCCATTCCATCTCGGCGTATTCACGGCCCTGTGAGTAGCCGCCCAGATAGGACAGGCCCGCCAGCAGGATGATGGTTTGCCAGCCCCAGAAGGTGAAGTTGGCCATGCCGTCCGAAATCAGCCGGGTCTGGCAGGTACGCTGGACAACGTAGTAAGAGGTGGCGAAGAGTGCCGAGCCACCAAAGCCGAAGATCACCGAGGTGGTATGAACCGGACGGAATCGTCCGAAGGAGAAATACGGGCTATCGAAATTCAGGAACGGCCAGGCCAGCTCGGAGGCGATGTACACGCCAACAAACATGCCAATGACTGCCCAGACGAGCGCCATGACGGAAAATTTCTTGACGATATCGAAGTTGTATTGCTCAACCCCGGAATAGGACGTGCTCGCCGCCATTGATCGCTCCTGATCGTTCACCAAAACACGGACGGACGCGGGCACGCCCGAACGCCGTGAAACAGCATATGCTTATATTAAAAACTGCAGGATTATATGCCACTGCGTCATCATGTCGCAAGACACGAAGCGCTCAGTATCCGCCGAGCAGGGTCTTCAAATCCTGTGCAATGTCGTCCGGGCCGCTCCCGTAGGCAACAAGCAGGCGCAGTTTGCCTTGGGGATCATAGACGTAGGTGCCTGCACTGTGGTCAATGAGGTAATCATCCGGTGCCTTGACCCCCGTTTTTTGATAGACCACCTTGTATTCATGCGCCAGTGATTTCAGGTTTGCCGCATCGGTCACCATGCCCAGAAAGCGCGGATCGAAAGCAGGCACAAATTCACGCAGCATCTCCGGGGTATCCCGTTCCGGGTCCACCGTCACGAACAGCACCTGCACCTTGTCGCCCAGCGGCCCCAGTTCTCGCAATGCTGCGGCGAAATCGGCCAGCGTGGTGGGACAGACATCCGGACAATGGGTGTAGCCGAAGAAGATTGCGACGACCTTGCCACGAAAATCTGCGAGGGTACGCGTCTTGCCGTTGTGGTCCGTCAGCTTGAAATCGCGCGCAAATGCCGCCCCAGTGATATCGGTTGCCTTGAACGTGACGGGCTCGGGCGAGGGCTGACATGCAGTCAGCCCCAGCAGGGCTGCGAAGCCGGCCGCCAGAAGAGCAGACCGCCTCACGCCTTGATCTGCTCGAACAGCCGTGCCGGCACGTCGGCCAAACGATATTTTCCCGACTCGACGGCCTTGGCCAGTTTTTCCAGCGTCGTATCCTGAAGCAGATCAAGGATCTTCTTTTTCACCGGGATCCAGCGGAAATGCAGCGGACACGCGGTTTCATCGCTGCACTTTTTCAAGCCCAGCAGGCAGCTCTCGGTGAACGCGGGGCCTTCGGTCAGCAGCAGAATCTCCATCAGGGTGATCTGCTCGCCCGAGTCGCGCAAACAGAATCCGCCGAGACGCCCCCGGAACGAGAACAGCAGGTTGCCCTTGGCGAGGCTTTGCAGGATTTTTGCCAGATAAGGCGCAGGCACGCCGAGCTTGGCGGCAATATCTTTGTTGAGAACCGGCGTGGCGGCGGGTTGGGTGGCCATGTAGATCAATGCCTGCACGGCATACTGGCTGGTTCGGGAGAGAATCATCTCGTGGCCCTGATGACAGATGAGCCCCCAATATAAAATAAACCCGTCCGAATATCCAGTTATTCCGGCAATTCCTCAAACAAATCAGACGGGTAAATGCCAGTAATGGTCCAGCAGCATGACGGCGAACAATACACTCAGGTAAAGAATCGAGTAGCGGAAAGTTTCCCGGGCCAGTGCATCGGAATACGCCCGCCACAGTCGCCAGCCGTAGTGGATGAAGCGCGCACCCAGCAGAGTCGCCCCGCCCAGGTAAATCCAGCCCCCCATCCCGGTAGCCACGGGTAACAGGGTGACGGCAAACAGCAACACGGTATACAACAGAACCTGGAAGCGGGTGTAGGCCTCACCGTGCGTCACCGGCAGCATGGGCAGGCCCGCCCGGGCATATTCATCCTTGCGGTACAGCGCCAGCGCCCAGAAGTGCGGGGGCGTCCACGCAAAGATGATGAGGAACAGCAGCAGGGCATCGTGATGCACTTCGCCGGTGGCCGCCGCCCAGCCCAGCACCGGCGGCATCGCGCCCGATGCGCCGCCGATGACAATATTCTGCGGTGTCATCGGCTTGAGGATGGCGGTGTAGATGATTGCGTAGCCCACAAAGGTGGCGAGCGTGAGCCACATGGTGAGCGGGTTCACCAGGGCGTACAGCAAGGTCAGTCCGATGCCGCCCACCACGCCGGAGAAAATCAGCGTCTGCATACTGGTCAACTCGCCTCGCGGCAGCGGCCGGGCGCGGGTTCGCGCCATGACCGCATCGATCTTCTGTTCGACGAGGCAGTTGAACGCGGCCGCAGCCCCCGCGACCAGGGCGATACCCAGCGTACCTGCCCACAGGGCAGGCCAGGCGGGCCAGCCCGGCACAGCAAGGAACATGCCGATCACGGCGGTAAAGACAATGAGGCTGACCACGCGCAATTTGCACAGCGCCAGAAATTGCTGGCACCGGCAGGCGGCACCCTGCACCATCAGATTCTCCATGCTCATCTTCTGCGCACCCGGAAATTCAGCCACACCAGCGCACAGAGCAGCCAGGCCGCACCCGCATTGTGTGCAACCGCAAGCGAGAGCGGCAGACTGAACAGCACATTGCTGATGCCCAGCGACACCTGCCAGAGCAGCAGCCCGCTAATCGCCAGCCCCAGCGTGGCGTACCCCGGTGCCCGCAACAGACGCACGACCAGCACGGACAGGACGAGCACCACGACCAGCGCCATCAAGCGATGCACCCAATGGATGGCGGTCAGCGCCGCCATCGGCAGCAGATCGCCCGAAGCCGTCTCACCCAGTTCGCGATGCAGGGTGAAGGCATGCTCGAAATCCATGGACGGCACCCATTGCCCCTGACAACGCGGAAAATCGGTACAGGCGAGCGCGGCATAGTTGGTGCTGACCCAACCTCCCAGGGCAATCTGCACGATCACCAGCAGCAAGCCGAACATGGCGGCACTACGCAAGTGACCCGCTTGGGCAAAATAGGCATGGGCCGACTGGCCGCGTTCCCGCAGCCACAACCACAGCAGCAGCGACACCGTGGCCATCCCGCCCAGCAGATGTGCCGTGACGATCAGGGGTTTGAGCAATCGGGTCACGGTCCACATGCCCAGCAATGCCTGAAAGATGATCAGTGCCAGCAACAGCATGGGCAACACCGGGCTGCCCTGTGTTTCCCGCCGCAGACGCCAGCCCGTAAACGCAATTGCCAAAACCAGCAGCCCCAGCGTGCCCGCGAGGTAGCGATGCGCCATTTCCTTCCAGGCCTTGGCATGCGACACCGGCCCATGCGGATCCTGCGACAGCGCCGCGTCAATTTTTTCAGCGGCATGGTGCGGGGTGAGATGTCCGTAGCATCCCGGCCAGTCGGGGCATCCCAGGCCCGCGTCCGACAGCCGGACATAGGCCCCCAGGCTGACCACGCCCAGGGTGAGAATCAATGTCAGCAGGATCAGCGTACGGTAGGCAGGCATCGCATCACCCAATCTGCGAAGCCTTGAGCAGCAGCTTGAGATCTTTCATCATGCGCTTGGGCTCGGGATTGGCAGGAAAACGCAGCATCAGGTTGCCCAGGGGATCGAGCAGATAGATGTGGGCCGCGCGTTCGCCGCCCGCAGGAAACTGGCGCGAAAAACCGGCATCGGCGGGTCGCCAGACATGGAGTCCGGCGTGCTCGGCCAGCAGGCCGGCATCGGGCTGGACCGCATCCTCCAGCACCCACAGCCGTTCGATGCGCGACTGGGCCTTGCCCTGGGCGATGCGCGTCTGCCGCATCAGATAGAGTTGCTGCCGGCAATCGGCATCACACGCACCGCCGCCCAGATGCACCATGACCCATTTGCCCTGCAAGGACTCCAGGTCAAACGGTGTGCCATCCACCGAGATGCCGGCTGTGTGCGCCAGCGGGGCCACTTTGAGCAGCGTGCCGTAATTGCTGTGTGCCGCCGGGCGCCAGCCGAAGTAGGCAATCCAGGCCGCGATGACCGGCACCACGAACACAGCGATCAACAGGAGAAATTTTCCGCGTGAAGTCAGGGTCATGTTGTTGTCGTTTCATCGTCGCGCGCCGGCTCCGGGGACGCGCGTCTGAGATTCAGCGCCAGCCACAGGACGACGAGCGTCGTGGCCAGACTGTACCACTGGAATGCATATCCGACATGGGTGGCCACACCGGTGTCGGGGCGCGGCCAGTCACGTATCAGACCGTCCGGCTGTGGACTTGTCTGCAGCAGCAACACGGGCTGGAGCGGCTGGCCGAGCTGCGCGGCATAGCGTTCGAAATCGAGGTTCTGCCACAGCCGGCCCTGCGGCGAGGCATCGCCCAGTTCGACATAGCGGCTGTGCGGCTCGACGGCACGTCCTTCCAGATGGACCATACCCACCACCGCAGGCGGATGCGGCAGGCGCGAGCGGTCGGGACCTGCCGGCATCCAGCCGCGATTGACGAGGAGCGCACGCGTGCCCCCTTCTATCCTGAGCGGGGTCAGCACGTGGTGTCCCGCCCGGCCCTGATGCACCCGGTTGTCGAGCAGGATGGTATGAGCGTCATCGAACCGGCCCGTCACTTCGATGCGGCGGTCGAGTACGCTCGCCCGATCCACTGCCGCTGCGCCCACATGTACCGGCGGCTCGCGCATCGCCGCATCCACGCGCGCCTGCATCACGCGCTTTTCCTCGGCCCGCCCGCTCTGCCAGTTGCCCAGCCAGAGCGTCAGCACAAAGAAGAAGAGTGCCGCCAGCGTCGGCCACAGCGTGGGCGCAAATACCCACCGGCCGACGCGAACCCTCAGCAAGTGCATGGCCGGGGCGATCCGGTTAGACTGGGCTTTTGCCGCGAGCATCCTGCCATGCGTATTCTTGCCCTGCTATTCATCTTCCTCATTCTGGCCAGTCTGGGCAGTGCGCTCTACTATCTCATCAAGGATAAAGGCCAGAGCGACCGCACCGTCAAGATGCTCACCGTGCGGGTCGTGCTCTCGCTGTCGCTGTTCATCCTGCTGATGGCAGGCTATTACTTCGGTCTCGTACCTGCGAACGGACTGCGTTGAAGACCGACGGCACCGGCAACAAAAAGCCGCCCGAGGCGGCTTTTTGTCGGCCGCCCTGATTTTTCAGATCAGCCAGTACACCAGCACGAACAATATCACCCACACCACATCGACGAAGTGCCAGTACCAGGACACGGCCTCGAAGGCAAAGTGATGGTCTGCGGTGAAATGTCCGGCAATCGAACGTCCCAGCATCACGATCAGCATGGTGGTGCCAACCAGCACATGAAAACCGTGGAAGCCGGTGAGCATGAAAAAGGTTGCCCCATACACCCCGGCTCCCAGCGTCAGCCCGAGTTCCTGGTAGGCATGGATGTACTCATAGACCTGAAGACCCAGGAACACGAGGCCCAGCGCCACTGTGGCTGCCAGCCCCCAGATCAGCTGGCCACGCGCGCCCTTTTTCAATCCCCAGTGCGCCCAGGTGATGGTCACGCCAGAAGAGAGCAGCAGCAGGGTATTGATCGCAGGAATGCCCCAGGCCCCCATGGGCGTGAACTGGAATCCGTCTGCGGTCAGCCCCGGCCCGGCCGTTGGCCAAGTTGCCTGGAAGGCCGGCCACAGCTGCTGCATGGTGTCGCCTTCCGCAAGCCAGGGCACGGACAGCACACGGGTGTAGAACAGCGCGCCAAAGAACGCCGCAAAGAACATCACTTCGGAGAAGATGAACCAGCTCATCGACCAGCGGTAGGAGGTATCCACCTGCTTGTTGAACCGGCCCGCCTCGCTGTCGCGGATCACCTCCCCGAACCAGCCGAACATCATGTAGAACATGACCGCGAGGCCCGCGAGCAGTATCCAGAGCCCGCCATCGATCTCGCGCATCGTCATCGTACCGCCGACCGCCATCAGCAGCAGGGCCACTGACCCCACGATGGGCCAGATCGAAGGCTGCGGCAGATAGTATTTATCGGTTTGTGCCAGGCTCATCTCATCCCCTTCCGTCGTTCGTTTTCAGGAACCACTCTTACAGGAACCGCATTGCCAGATACACCAGCAGAATCATTGTCGACACGAACACCGCTGCGCCGATCAGGCCGGCAACGATGACCTGTGCCGGGGTCAGGCTCTGCGCGTCGGCGTCGTAGTCACGCCGCCGGCGCACCCCAAAAAAACTCCAGAACACGGCGAGCGCAGCCTTGAGGTTGCCGCCCGCCATCACTCATCCCCCCTTCACGACACGCGCCTGCGCACGTGCCTGACTGCCGGTTTCGAAGAAGGTGTACGAAAGGGTGACCGTATGCAGGTCATCCTCCAGCGCCGGATCGAGCACGAAGAGCACCGGCATCCTGCGCGTTTCACCTGCGGCCAGGGTCTGAGGGGTGAAGCAGAAACATTCGATTTTCTTGAATGCCGACGCCGCACGAGCCGGGCCATAACTGGGTACGGCCTGCCCCACGATGGGTGCATCACTGGTGTTGGTGACCTGGTATTCAACCTGCACCAGCTGGCCGGGATGCACCTTGATGCTGCGCACTTCCGGGCTGAAACGCCAGGGCAGGGCTTCATTGATGTTGGCGTCGAACTCCAGCGTCACCCAGCGGCTGGTGTCGACCTGGGTGTTCTTTGCCAGGCTCTGCTCCGCGCCCTTGTTGATGCCGGTCACTTCGCAAATCTTGTAGTAGAAGGGCACCAGCGCAAAGCCAAAGCCAAACATCGCCACTGTGGCGACGGTGAGCTTGGCCAGCATCTTGCCATTGCCCGGCTGCATGGTCAGCGCAAGCCTGACAACACCGTGAACAGGAACAGGCCCAGCGCAAACAGCGCGAGCAGCGTGGCCGTCACGTATTTTCCGCCGCTGCGTTTGTCGCTCATGCCAGGCTCTCCCTGAATGCGTGCGTTCATTTCACCACCGGAGCGGTTTCAAAGGTGTGATAGGGCGCAGGCGAAGGCACGGTCCATTCCAGTCCTTCCGCGCCCTCCCATACCTTGCTGGTGGCTTTTTCGCCGCCCTTGATCGCCTTGAGCACCACCCACAGGAAAATCAGCTGGGAGAAGCCGAAGATGAACGCGCCAACGGTTGCAATCTGGTTGAACTCGGTGAATTGCAGTGCGTAGTCCGGAATCCGGCGCGGCATCCCGGCCAAGCCCAGGAAGTGCATCGGGAAAAACACGATGTTCATGCCGATGACCGACAGCCAGAAGTGCCACTTGCCCAGCGTTTCGTCGTACATGTGCCCCGTCCACTTGGGTAGCCAGTAGTAGATGCCGGCAAAGATCGAGAACAACGCACCCGACACCAGCACGTAGTGGAAGTGGGCGACGACGTAATACGTGTCGTGCAGCTGGATGTCGACCGGCGCAATCGCGAGCACGAGGCCGGAGAAACCGCCGATGGTGAAGAGGCACACAAAGGCGATGGCGAAGAGCATCGGCGTCTCGAAGGTCATCGAGCCCTTCCACATCGTCGCCACCCAGTTGAACACTTTCACCCCGGTCGGCACCGCGATCAGCATGGTCGAGAACATGAAGAACAACTGCGCGGCGGCGGGCATCCCGACGGTGAACATGTGGTGCGCCCAGACGATGAACGACAGGATCGCAATCGACGCGGTGGCGTAAACCATCGACGCGTAGCCGAACAGCGGCTTGCGTGCAAACGTCGGGATGATCTGCGAGACGATGCCGAACGCCGGGAGGATGAGGATGTAGACCTCGGGGTGGGCGAAGAACCAGAAAATGTGCTGGAACATCACCGGGTCACCGCCGCCGGCGGCGTTGAAGAAGTGCGTGCCGAAGTTGCGGTCGGTGAGCAGCATGGTCACCGCACCGGCGAGCACCGGCATGGTGGCGATCAAGAGGTAAGCGGTAATCAGCCACGTCCAGACGAAGAGCGGCATCTTCATCAGCGTCAAGCCGGGGGCGCGCATGTTGAGGATGGTGGTGATGATGTTGATCGAGCCCATGATCGACGACAGGCCCATTATGTGCACAGCCAGAATCGTCAGGTCATACGAGATGCCGCCCTGGATGAAGAGCGGCGGATACATCGTCCAGCCGCCGGCAACGGCACCGCCCGGCAGGAAGAACGATGCCATGAGCAGCAGACCGGCGACCGGCAAAATCCAGAACGCCCAGTTGTTCATGCGCGGAAACGCCATGTCGGGTGCGCCCAGCATCAGCGGCACCTGCCAGTTCGCAAAGCCCGAGAACGCCGGCATGATCACGCCGAAGATCATGATCAGGCCATGCATGGTCGTGAGCTGGTTGAAGAAGTCCGGGTGCGTCAGCTGCATGCCCGGCTGAAAAAGTTCGGCGCGGATCAGCAGCGCCATCGAGCCGGCGGCAAACAGCATGATCAGGGCAAACCACAGATACATCGAACCGATGTCCTTATGGTTGGTGGTCGTCAGCCAGCGCATGATCCCGGTTGGGTGTGCGTGATGTCCGTGGTCGTCGTGGGCGTGTGCAGCATCAGACATGTCGGTGCTCTCCTCTCGGTGATTTATTGTGCGGCCGGGGCTGCGGCTTCACTGCCGCCACGTGCGGCGGCAATCTGCGCCGGCTGGGCGGCGTCGCCCACCTTGTTATCCCAGGCATTGCGCTGATAGGTGACCACGGCGGCGATATCCGCATCGGACAACTGCCCGCCGAAGGCCGACATGGCGGTACCCGGCTTGCCGTTCAGGACGATGTCGATATGCGCATCGATGGGCCCGGTGGCCACCTTGGACCCGCTGATCGCCGGGAAGGCACCCGGCAGGCCCATGCCGTTGGCCTGGTGGCAGGCCGCACAATTTGCCTCGTAGACCTTCTGGCCGCGCGTGACCAGCTCAGCCGTATCGAAGGTGCGGGTGTTGTCAGCGGCGGCCACGTCGGCTGCGCCTTTCTTTTTGGCCACCCACTTCGCATAGTCTTCTTCCGACACCACCTCGACGACGATGGGCATGAAGCCGTGATCCTTGCCACACAGTTCCACGCACTGCCCACGGTAGGTGCCGATCTTGTCGGCCTTGAACCATGAATCCCGGATGAATCCCGGAATCGCATCCTGCTTGGCCCCCAGTGCAGGCACCCACCAGGCGTGCAGCACGTCGTTTGCCGTGATGAGCAGACGCACCCGCTTGCCCACCGGCACCACCATCGGCTCGTCGACTTCCAGCAGGTAATGCTCGCCCTTCGTTGCGGTATTTTCGATCTGCTCGCGCGGGGTAGACAGGTTGCTGTAGAAGCTCACACCCTCGTTGAGGTAGTCGTAACCCCATTTCCACTGGTAGCCGGTGATCTTCACGGTGAGATCGGGGTTGCTGGTGTCCTTCATGTCGATGACCACCTTGGCTGCCGGGTAGGCCATGCCCATCAGGATCACGAAGGGAATCACCGTCCAGATCACTTCCACCGTGGTGTTTTCGTGGAAATGGGCCGCCTTGTGCCCAACAGATTTGCGGTGCTTGATCAGGGAATAGAACATCGCCCCGAACACCACCACGAAGATGCCCAGGCACACCAGCATGATCCAGTTGTGCAGCTGGAACACGTCACGCGCGATCTGGCTGGCAGGCTCCTGCAGGTTGTATGCGTAGTCGGCCGTTGCGGCCCCGCTTGCCGACAGCAATGCTGCCCATGCCGCCAGTCTGGTCCCGGTCTTCTTCATCGCGCCCCCGTCCTCTCTTGTCTGGTTGTTCGATTCATTCGGCTAGGTCGATCAGACCATCCCGATCAACTATCCGTTGCGGTCTTGGTGCCGCTTCAGACTTGCAGTTTGCTGCGGAGCGTGACGGCCAGCTGCTGCCGGGCGTCATCACTCAAGAACTGACCTACTTCAGTATCACGCCCGTGCGATCGCACGTGGAGCCTGCAGCTCCGGCCCGGCGCGGCACAGTCGAACTCGACCCGCATCCACTGCCGATTCATCTCACGCCTGCCGCACTGCCTGGCATGACGCCATTCCAGCACCACCGCGTCGCCGTCGATGGTCAATGTCTCGTAGTCCTGCTCCCGTTCGCGCAGGGTATCGAACGCCCATGCCAGGATGCCGATTTCCAAGCCGGCAAACGGGAGAATCGGCCAGAAACCCAGAGCAGCGAATGCCATCGCCACCCCAAAGCTCACAGCCGCCAGCGTACAGAACGCCATGCGGGCCTGCGTGCGTGTCAGCGAACTTCGCGGACTCGAATGAAACACGAATGCTCCGGCGGGCTCGCGTGCTGCGCCTTCCATGTCAACTCGTTCCATATCGGGTAGTAGACGGTGCGGCAATCTGTCGCAGACAGTATCCCGCTGCCGCCCGGACAACACAAGCAGTACGGATGTATTAACTTATTGATTTAGTTATTAAATATCGTTATTTCTGACTATTCTGAGATGCTAATCCAGATGGCAGGATCAATGTACTCTCAGATCGGGCATCAAGCGTATGCGGCTCCACACCCAGACAGGGTCCGGGCATGCGGCTATGCAGACTGGCCAGGTTTTCTGCCGTGTTCGACATATGCGGGTCGATGCAATTGGCCACCCAGCCGGCCCAGCGCAGGCCGCGGCTGCGTATGGCATCGGCCGTCAGCACCGCATGGTTGAGGCAGCCCAGCCGCATGCCGACCACCATCACCACGTCGCCGCCCAGGCGCGCGGCAAGATCGGCCATGTCAGCAGTATCTGACAATGGCACCCGCCACCCGCCCGCCCCTTCCACCACCACCACATCCGCACACGCCGCCAGCCGGGCGTGCGCCGCCGCGAGGGTGTCGATGTCGATGGCAATGCCCGCCTGCTGCGCGGCAATGTGCGGGGCAATCGCCGCATCGAACGCGTAGGGGTTAATGTCGGCCAGCGGGGCCTCAACATTGCTGGCTGCCCGTAACGCAACTACGTCCTCATTCAGCTGTCCGGGGTCGGCACCGGCCGCCACGGGCTTCATGCCCACCGTACGTACACCCCGGGCTACCAGCATCCGGATGAATGCCGCTGCAATGCGCGTCTTGCCCACGCCAGTATCGGTGCCGGTGACGAACAGCGTGCGCGCCGTCATGGCCTGACCAGTCCCGCACGGCGGGCACCTATCTTCATCTGGATCACCTGTCGGCCGTCTTCGCGGGTGAGTTTGTCCCCCGCCCAAGCATGGCCGTAGATCACCTCGAAGGTGGCAGGCAGGCGACCTGCGCTGCGGTGGGTCTCGTAGGCTGCTTCCAGCCGCTGCCACGCGGCCTTGCCAAGCAGGCCACGACGGCGGTCGGCCGCCGTGTTGTGCGCCCCCATGCCCTTGAGGTCACGCATCAGGGCCTTGAGGTCGGCATAGGTGAGCGTGAGCATTTCCATTTCCATCACCGGATGGGCAAAGCCGGCGTGAACCAGCATGTCGCCGATGTCGTGCAGATCGGTGAACCGGTTGACGTGTGGCGACGCATCGATGCCGGCAAAGGCTGCCCGCAGTTCCTTCAGCGTATCCGGCCCGAAGGTGGCGAACATGAACAGCCCGCCCGGCGCCAATACGCGGTGGATGCCCTTGAGCGTGGTTTCCAGGTCCTGCGCCCATTGCAGCGCCAGGCTGGACCAGACCATCTGCACGCTGTTGACGGCCAGCGGCAAGGCCGCCATGTCCGCACACACATAGTCCACCGCCGGCATCCCGCGCGCTGCCGGCCACAGTGTGCGCGCACGGTCGAGCCAGCCCGGGCGCGGCAAACGTTCGCGCGCCACGGCCAGCATGGCCGGCGCAATGTCGAGCGCCAGCAGTACCGCAGCGGAATAGCGCTGGCGCAAGCGTTCCAGGCCGTAGCCGGTGCCGGCACCCAGATCCAGCACGGCAGCCGGGTTGAGGCTGACGAAATCGAGTCGCGCCAGCAGGCGGTCGCAGACCTCGCGCTGAAGCACGGCGTGGGCGTCATAGCCCGCCGCCGCCTGATTGAATGCCTGCCGCACGGCGGCGAGATCCAGCGGGTCTTCACGCATGACAGAACGCTCGCACAGCATCGATCACGGGCCCGGCATGCGACAGGTGGGGGGCATGGCCGGCGCGCGGCAGGTCGAGCAGATGGGCTGCCGGCAGCCGGGCGGCCAGATGCGCCCCGGCGGCAGCCGCCGACAGAGTATCGAGCCCGCCCTGCACGACCAGTACGGGTTGCTGTACCCGCACCAGATCGGCACGCAGGTCGGTTTCGCGCAGCAGCACGAGTCCGGCGTCGAGCGACGTCGCAGTGGGTGCCGGGGTGCTCGCGAGCGCGGCACGCAGCGATTGCAGCAGCGCTTTCTGGCCTTCGACACCGCGCGTCTGCAAGCTCAGGAAACGCAGCAGCGTCGCCCCGGGGTCGGCGCGCAAGGCTGCCGCAAAGCCATCGAGTTCCGCCGCGCCCATGCCATGGGGCCAGTCCGGTCCGGCGACGAATCGCGGCGTGGACGCGAGTAGCACCAGACGTGCAATGGTCTGCGGGTGATCCAGCGCGGCACGCAGGGCAACCTGCCCGCCCAGCGACCAGCCCAGCACGGTCGCGCCAGCAGGCAGTTGCCCGACCAGGTCACCGGCCCAGCCGGCCAGCGAATTGTCGGCCAGATCAGCACGGCCGCCATGTCCGGGCAGATGGAAGGCCTGCACCTCGCAGCTGTCGGACAGCGCGTCGACCAGCGTGTCGAAGACACGGGCGTTCATGCCCCAGCCGTGCAGGAGACCGAGAAATGGCTTAGGCGAGTTCATGCAGCGCCTCGACCAGCTGCGTCACGTCGGCGTCGCTGTGCGCCGCCGACAGCGTGATGCGCAGACGCGCCGTGCCCACCGGCACCGTGGGCGTACGGATCGCCGGCACCAGCAGGCCGCGCGCCAGCAGCGCCCGCGACAGGCGCACGGCGTCGGCGTTCTCGCCGACCACCCAGGGCTGGATCGGCGTGGCGGACGGCAGCAGATGCCCGCCCGGCAAATCCGACAACCCGGCGTGCAGGCGTGTGACGTGGGCGGCTAGCCGCGTCCGCCGCGCGCCGCCCGTTTCGATCTGGCGCAGGCTTTCGATCAGGCAGGCCGCCAGCACCGGCGGCGACGCCGTGGTGTAGACGTAGGGCCGCGCGGTGTTCACCAGCCAGTCGATGACCACGGGATGCGCGGCCACCGCCGCGCCGGCCACGCCGGCCGCCTTGCCCAGCGTGGCAAGGTAGATCACGCGGTCACTGGCGCGGGCACGCGGGGTCAGGCCACCGCGCCCGTCGTTCAGCACACCGAAGCCGTGGGCGTCGTCGAGATAAAGCCAGGCATCGTAACGCTCGGCCAGATCGAGCAGCGCATCGACCGGCGCGCTGTCGCCGTCCATGCTGAACACCAGGTCGGAGACGATGAGTTTGTCGGCGGCCCGGCTCTGCGCGAGCCGGCCTTCGAGTTGCGCCAGGTCGAGGTGGCGATAGCGCGTGAGGGTCGCGCCCGACAGCTGCGCCGCGTCGACCAGCGACGCATGGTTGAGCCGGTCGGCAAAGATTTCGCTGTGCCGTCTGACCAGCGCCGACACCACCCCCAGATTGGCCAGGTAGCCAGTGGAGAACAGCAGCGCCGCCGGCTTGCCGACAAAGCGTGCGAACGCCGCCTCGAAATCGTGGTGATGACGGTGGTGCCCGGTGATGAGATGCGCCGCGCCTGCGCCCAGGCCGCAGTCGTCCAGCGCCCGGTGGGCCGCCGAGATGAGCGCGGGGTCGGCGGCCAGCCCGAGATAGTCGTTGCTGCAGAATGAAACAACTGGCTGTCCGTTGACCCGGATGTGCGCGCCTTGCGCGCTGTCCAGCACCGAGCGCCGGCGCGCCAGCTGGTCGGCGCGGCGCGAAGCCAGCCCGAGTTCCAACCGGGTGAGCGCGGCAAAACTCACAACTCGAACCAGTTCACAAGGGCGAGAGTCCCAGCGTGTCGAACAGGCGCTGGTCGCGTTCCCATTCAGGATTGCCGGTGGTGAGGAGTTTCTCGCCGTAGAAGATCGAGTTGGCCCCTGCCAGGAAGCACAGGGCCTGAATCGCGTCGCTCATCTGCTGCCGGCCGGCGGACAGGCGGACGAAACTCCTGGGCAGGCAGATGCGGGCCACGGCAATCGTGCGCACGAACTCCATGGGATCGAGCGCCTCGGTGCCGGCCAGCGGCGTGCCTTCCACCTGCACCAGAAGGTTGATCGGCACGGATTCGGGCTGTGGATCGAGCGCAGCCAGCTGCGCGATGAGGCCGGCGCGCTGCGTGCGCGATTCCCCCAAGCCGACGATGCCGCCGCAACAGACGTGCAGGTCAGCCTGACGCACACGCTCCAGCGTATCCAGGCGATCCTGGTAATCGCGCGTGGTGATGATCTCGCCGTAGAACTCCGGCGCGGTGTCGAGGTTGTGGTTGTAGTAATCGAGGCCGGCGTCCTTCAGTTGTTCGGCCTGGCCGTCCTTCAGCATGCCCAGCGTAGCGCAGGTTTCCAGCCCCAGCGCCTTGACTTCGCGCACCATGTCGAGCACGGGCTCAAGGTCGCGCTGTTTGGGGCCGCGCCAGGCCGCGCCCATGCAGAAGCGCGATGCGCCCGCCGCCTTGGCCGCACGGGCGGCTGCGAGCACATCATCCAGATTCAGCAAGCCCTGATTCTCCACCCCGGCGTTGTAACGCGCCGACTGCGGGCAGTAGCCGCAATCCTCCGAGCAGCCGCCGGTCTTGATCGACAGCAGGGTCGACAACTGCACCTTGTTGGGATCGAAATGCGCGCGGTGCACGGTTTGCGCCTGGAACATCAGGTCGGCGAAAGGCAGCGCGAACAGCGCATCGATGTCGGCCACCGAGCGGCGCACGGCGGGTTGGGTCATGTCATTCATTGAATGTCGCCTCGTAAATTCATCAGGTCATGCGAACAGTTCATGGCGACCGGCCCTGTTCGTGGACGTGCACCTCCCGCTGCGCGGGAACCCGGCTTGCTGCTCACAGTTCCACCTCCACGGTCAGGTCTTCCCACTTTTCGCGCGCGGCCCGCCAGATGTCGAACAGCGCCCACGGCACGATGATCGCCACGGCCAGACCCAGCACCAGCATCAGGCCGCCAAACCCGCCGATGAGGCCGTAGATCGGCTGGCCGATCACCACCATACTGCCCATCACCCCGTAAAAGCGGTAGCCTGCCCACTTGTTGTAGTGCGCGGTGCGCGGGTTGGGGTGATGCGCGATGCTGGCGTAGACGAAGATCGATGCGCCCAGCCAGATCATCACCGGCGGCAGCGACAGCACAAACGGCAGAAAGCCGATCTTGTGGCTGGCCAGGAGCTTGCCGAGCAGCAGCGCCGTCAACGAGATCATCAGGGCCGCAACGGTGATGATGTTGAAGAGCTGCGCTGCGAAACGGGCGGATGAGGCGGAAATGACGCGTTTGGCTTTCATGGCTGGATTGTCCGGGGGGCAGCTGTCCGCTGTCAAATATTTACCGGGTGAAAATTGAACATCGGCTCAATTTTTAATCAGTTCGTTCCAACCGCCTGCGTGGTGTGTGGCGAGACGTCGCGCACCCCCGTGTGCACAGGCTGTCTGGCAGACCTGCCCTGGCACACCGCGCCCCAGTGTCCGGTCTGCGCCACGCCCACGCCACAGGGACAGATCTGCGGGGCCTGCCTCAAGCGCCTACCTGGCTTTGACCGCACCGTGGCCGCACTGGTCTATCGCTTTCCGTTGGACCGGCTGATTCCGGCGCTGAAGTATCACGGGCGACTGGCCGTCGCGCCCGCACTGGCTGCCTGCCTTGCCCCTGCGCTGGCACTCGCGCCCCGGCCGGACGTGATCGTCCCCATGCCCTTGCATCCCGCCCGGCTCTCCAGCCGGGGCTACAACCACGCCACTGAAATCGCCCGCGTGCTGGCACGCACCCTGGGAGTCGGCCTCGACATCGGCTGTTGTCAGCGGGTGCGCGACACGCCCCCGCAGCAGGCACTCAAGCTGGATGCGCGCAGACGCAATGTGCGCGGGGCATTTGCATGCAATGCGTCGGTGGCGGGGCTGCACATCGCCCTGCTGGACGACGTGATGACAAGCGGCACCAGCCTCGACGAACTGGCCCTCTCCCTCAAGCGGGCGGGCGCACGCGAGGTGAGCAACTGGGTGGTCGCCCGCGCCCTGCCCCCGGGCGACTGACCCGCGATCAGGCTGCCCTGGCCAGCCCGGCTTCGGCCTTTTTCGGGAAGCCTTCCTCGATGGGCAGGGCCGGGTCGCGCGACCATTCGTTCCACGAGCCAAAGTAGATTTTCACATCGCGGATGCCGGCTTCCTTGAGGATGAGGTAGGTATTCGACGCGCGCGCCCCCTTGAAGCAGTAGACGATCACCGGCGTGTCCGGCGCGATGCCGACGGTGAGACATTCCGCCAGGACTTCGTCGGACGACTTGAATACCGGGCCGTCCGCACCCGGTTTCATCAGGCGATACCACTCGATCCAGCGCGCCCCCGGAATGCGTCCCTTGCGCGGACAGAAATCCGGCCCGTAGGGCGATGAGCTGGTGCCGATCCATTCATCCACGTCCCGCACATCCAGCAAGGTTGCGCTGCCACTTTTGATCGCCGCCAGCATCATGTCCTTGTCGACCAGGATGTCGCCTGTGGGCAGCGCCGGAAATGTCGCAGCGACGGGCAGCGCAGGCTCGGTGCTCACCGGCAGACCGGCCCCCACCCAGGCCTGATAACCACCATGCAACACCTTGATTTTCGGGTATCCCAGATAACTGAGGATGAAATAGCCCCGGCACGACTGGCCAAACCCGGTATTCATGGCGTCTTCGTACAGCACGGCGGTTTCCTTGCCGGACAGGCCGGCAGCGCTGAACAGGCTGGCGAACTTGTCCTTCAGCGTTTCGATGCCATCAGGGTCAGTAGTGGCCAGGTAGGTGAAGATGTCGCGCACGTTCACCGCGCCGGGCACATGACCCCTGGCGTAGGTATCCGGATCACGGGTATCGATCACCACCACCGCTTCGGTGGCCATCAGGCTTTGCAGTTCGGCGGGGTCTACGAGGACGCTCATGGCAGGTCTCCAGGGGAAAGAGGAACGGTTTCCTCTTTGCACCGAACGTGCCACCCGGGCAATGGACGCGCAGGCCAATGAAAACGGGCGGGGGGTGCCTGCCGTCGCCGACAGGCCCCCCGCCCGTGCACAAAGTGATTACACAATGCGCGCGCTCAGGGCTCGATCGCCATCGCGCGGATGCGCTCCTTTTTGCCGATGCTGGCCAGGTAGGTGGCCTCGCCGGTATCCAGATTCACCCGGAACAGATGCGTGCGGGTATCGCCCGCCCGGCTGGCCGCCAGGTAGGCGCTGTTGTGGACATCGGAAATGTCGAAGGACACGGCCGTCACGGGCCCGGTCTTGAGCGAGCCCACCGTGAACACCTGTCCGCCGTTGGGCGACACGACCGGCTCGACGCCTTCGCGGCTACCCATGGTGACCAGCGTGCCGCGCGCGCCATCGATGGCGAAATTGGTCGTGAGCTTGTCGTTTTTCTGGTTGTAGGTATAGGCCACGCCGTTGATCAGCGCCGGCCAGCCTGCGTGGACATCGCCAGGTGCATAGACCAGCGCACCGTCGCGCTGCACGCCGTCGACCTTGGCGTCGGAATCAACCTGCACCCCGGTGACCGGATGCGCCCGCATGTTGCTGCCATCCGCCAGAGCAACCCGCATGCGGTCCACTGTGGGATTGAAATCGAAGCCGGTTTCGACCATGGGCAGGGCCAGCGGGGCATCACCCACCGGTTTGGCTGCGGCGGATTCGGTATCCAGGGTATACAGCCGGCCGCTCGCGCCCAGCACGAACAGCGTGCCATGCGACACCCGGAAATCCATGCCGCGCACATCTTCATTCAGCCCGGTGATCTTCTTGCGCTGGAGCACCTTGTTCGGGGCACCGGCCCGGAAATGCAGCAATTCGCCGCCCTCGTTGATGGCAAAGAGTGATTCGTTGCCGGGTGGCTGTTTGGCCTCGAGCACCTGCGCCTGCGCCGTGCCCAGGGTGCACACGCAGGCCAATGCGAGAAGGGAAGTCAGACGTGTCATGGCAAGCTCCGCAAAATTGGTATGCGGACTTAACGGCGCGTCTGCGCCGGGGCTTTACCCTGTAGGGGCGAGGGCTTTAGCTTGTGTGATTCCGGGTTTTACCCGGCTGGCTGGCGGGCTGTGCCCGGCGAACGTCAGATTTCCTCGACCGCAAAAATACGCCGATGCTCGCGCATGGCGTAGCGGTCGGTCATGCCGGCGATGTAATCAGCCACCGCCCGCACGCCTTCCAGGGATTCCCGTGCCTGATGCTCGGGGGGCAGCAGGCGTGCATCGCCCGTGAACACGGTGAACAGGTCGGTGACGATGCGGGTGGCCTTGGCGCTCATGCGCTGCACTTTGTAATGCCTGTAAAGGTGGCGCATGAGAAAGCGCTTGAGTTCACGGTGCTCTTCCAGCAGACCCTCGCTGAACGCCGCCAGCGGCGGGGCCGCGCGCACGGCGTCCAGGCTGTCCACCCCGGCACGGGCCACGTTGGCGCGCGTGGTCTCGGCCAGATCGAGAATCAGCGTATTGATCATGCGGCGCACGGTTTCGGTCACCACCCGTCGCCCTGCGAGCGTGGGGTATTTTGTCCGAACTTCTTCGAGATGCCGGGCAAAGATGCGCACCTCGGCCAACTGTTCCAGGGTGATCAGGCCCGACCGCACGCCGTCGTCCACATCATGGTTGTTGTAGGCGATTTCGTCGGCCAGATTGGCAATCTGCGCCTCAAGCGTTGGCTGGCGCTTGGTGAGAAAGCGTTCGCCCACTTCGCCCAGTTTCTCGGCGTTGACCAGCGAACAATGCTTGAGGATGCCTTCGCGCGCCTCGAAGGTGAGATTGAGCCCGTCGAACTCGGCATAACGCTCTTCCAGGCTGTCGACCACGCGCAGCGATTGCAGGTTGTGCTCGAACCCGCCGTGTTCCTTCATGCAGGCATTGAGCGCGTCCTGCCCGGCGTGGCCGAAGGGGGTGTGGCCCAGATCGTGCGCCAGTGCCACCGCCTCGACGAGATCCTCGTTGAGATTCAGCAAACGGGCCAGGGTGCGCCCGATCTGCGCAACTTCGAGGCTGTGCGTGAGCCGGGTGCGAAACAGATCGCCCTCGTGGTTCACGAACACCTGGGTCTTGTATTCCAGGCGGCGAAACGCAGTTGAATGGATGATGCGGTCACGGTCGCGCTGGAATTCCGAGCGCGGTGCGGCCGGCGGCTCAGGGTGACGCCGGCCCCGGGTCTGGCCAGAGTGGGCGGCGTAGGGGGCATACGACTCCACACGCGCTTCAGCGCGTAGCGGATCGGAGTGCCCCTGGGGTACGTGTGCGTCCATCAATGCGGCGTGGCCAGTACGTCGCTCAGCACGTCTCGCGACACGTCGCCGGTAATCACCGCCTCGCCCAGTTTCTTCAGCAGCACGAAACGCAGCTTGCCGGATTCCACCTTTTTGTCGTGGCCCATGTAATCGAGCCAGGTTTCCAGGCCCAGGTCAGGGGCCACGTCGGGCAGGCCGGCGGCCCGGATCAATGCACGGGCGCGGGTGACGTCGGCTTCGCCGATCCAGCCCAGCCGCTGCGAGGTTTGCGCCGCCAGCACCATGCCGGCCCCCACGGCCTCGCCGTGCAGCCAGTTGCCATAGCCCATGCCGGTTTCGATGGCATGGCCAAAGGTGTGGCCCAGGTTGAGGATGGCACGGATGCCACCCTCACGCTCGTCCTCGCCCACCACCTGCGCCTTGATTTCGCAGGAGCGGTGGACGGCGTAGGCAATCGCGTCGGGATCGAGCGCACGCAGTTTGTCGATGTGGGATTCCAGCCAGGCGAGAAAGCCCTCGTCCCGGATGAGTCCGTATTTGATGATCTCCGCGAGCCCCGCAGACAGTTCGCGCGGCGGCAGGGTACGCAGGGTGTCCGTATCCGCCAGCACGACCTTCGGCTGGTAGAACGCTCCCACCATGTTCTTGCCCAGCGGATGATTGATGCCGGTTTTGCCCCCCACCGAGGAATCAACCTGGGACAGCAAGGTGGTGGGAATCTGGATGAACGGCATGCCGCGCTGGTAGCACGCTGCGGCAAAACCGGTCATGTCGCCGACAACGCCGCCGCCCAGCGCGATGAGCGTGGTCTTGCGCTCGGCGCGCCAGGTCAGGAGCGCGTCGAAAATCAGGTTCAGCGTCTCCCAGTTCTTGTAGGCCTCGCCGTCCGGCAGCACGATGGGGTGGACAGCCACACCGGCAACCGTCAGCGTGTGCGTCAGCCGGTCGAGATACAGCGGCGCGACCGTGGTGTTGGTGACCACCGCCACGCGCTTCTGCGCCAGATGCGGCACGATCAGGTCCGCCCGGTCGAGCAGCCCGGTGCCGATGTGGATGGGGTAGGAACGATCGCCGAGATCGACGGTGAGGGTTTGCATGGTCATGCCGGGCAACAACAAGCCTGTGGATATCCTGCACGATTATACTCACGGCCAGCCGGGCGACTGGCATGGCTTTCGCTGTGTAGCCGCAGCAGCTTCGCTCACCCTGACTCACGTGTATCAAACGGCTGCACGTCAGCCGATTCCTCACCATCGCCGCCGAAACTCCGACAGCCACGCCCACCCAAACGATATGCATTCCGGTCAAACCATTCGCCAGGGCGTAGCCTGGGTATTCATGGGCAAGGGCGGCAGTCAGGTCATCGGTTTTCTGGTGGGCATCGTCCTTGCCCGCCTGCTGGCACCGGAAGTTTTCGGCATGCTGCTCACCCTGCAGGTATTCACCGGCATTGCGGGCTTTGTAGCCGGTGGCGGCATGGGGCAGGCTCTGGTCAGAGCCAGTGACACCACGCGCGAGGACTACGACGTGGTGTTTACCTTGCAAATCCTGGCAGGCGGGCTGATTTACGCCGCGTTCTATTTCACAGCACCCTGGATCGCTGCGGCTTATCACCAGCCGTTGTATCAGGACATGATCCGGGTGATGGCCCTGTCGTTTCTGTTCCGGCCCCTTACCAATGTACCTGGCAGCATTCTCTACCGCGAGATGCGCTTCAAGGCCACCACACTGGTTTCATACATCGCGCTGCTGATTTCCAGCAGTGTCAGCATCACCCTGGCTTACCTGGGTTATGGCGTCTGGGCACTTATTCTGGGCGGTTTTGCCAGCCCGCTCGTGACCATACCCGCGTATATGGTTCTGGCCCGCTGGCGACCGGGTTTCTCACTTCGCTTCGGACGCGCCCGCGAAATCGCGCGATACGGCTTTCTGGTTTCCCTCAATGACATCGTGTGTTATGTGCGCGATCAGGTCAGCATCTTCATGCTGTCGCGCACACTCGGCCCCGCCAGCGTAGGCCTCTACAACAAAGGTGAAAGCCTGGCCAAAATGCCGCATGGTTTCATCACCGGATCGGTCTACCAGGTGCTGTTCCGGGCGCTGGCGGCCGAGCAGGACAACCTCGATAAAAGCCGCTACCTGTTTTACCGCAGCATCACGCTGGTTGCCGTCTATGCCACCCCCTTCTATATCGGCCTGTTGTGGGTGGCCGAGCCGTTGGTGCGTGGCCTCTACGGGGACAGGTGGGCCGATGCCGCTTCGCCCTTGTTCATCCTGGCACTGGCCTGGCCATTCTGGCTGATGGAAAATCTCTCGGGGGCGGTGCTCGCCGCCCAGAACTGGCTGGGGCGTGAGCTCCCGGTTCAGGTTGCCACACTGGTCATCAGCGCACTCGGCATTCTGGGGCTACTTGAGTTCGGTTTGCAGGGCGTGGCATGGGCCATATTCGCTGCCTCCGCATACAGCGCCCTGCATCTCTACTGGCTGGCGACCCGCTGCCTGCGCGCCAAACAGCGCACTTTCCTGCGCGCCATCGCCCCGGCTGCCGGCCTCAATGTCCTGTTGGCCAGCATCCTCGCAGCCCTGCACCATGTGCTGGCTGACACCGCAAGCCTGCATCCTTTACTCTATGTCGCCCTCCTCGCCGGCACTGGCGCAGCCGTCTACGGTGCAGCGTTGCTTTATGCGCCCATCAGCGCCCTTGCAACCGAACAACAGCGATGGAAATCCCGGCTCGGGCTCGCTGGCAAGCAACATGCTTGACGCCATCCGTTCTATTCTTTAGCGGAACAATCACCGTAGAGATCATGGATTTTTTATCCCGAAAACTGCACGAACGCGCTGGCCGGCACGGCCCGGTCATGCTGATGTATCACGCCGTTCTGCCGGGTCATGCCACGCCGGCCTGGCCTTGGGCGGTTTCGATGCGCCAGTTTCGGGCGCAGCTGGATTTTCTGGTTGCAGAAGGCTATAGCACCCCCACTATGCGTGATCTCGTCGCCGCACCCCACAAATGGCCCACCCGCACAGCAGTTATTACCTTTGACGATGGATATACCGACAACCTGGCGGCTTGTGAAGAACTCGACAAGCGCGGGATGCGTGCATCCTTTTTTGTTGTCGCCGGTTCAATCGGGCGCGAGCCACACTGGCCGACAGATGGCCAGCCAGTCGGCAGAATGCTCAATGCTGAAGAATTAAGAGATATGCACCGCAAGGGGTTCGAGATCGGTTCACACACCGTGAATCACGCCCATCTCCCGACCTTGGGCGATGAGGAATTACACCGCGAGTTAGCAGATTCTCGCGCCCTCATAGAGACGGCACTCAATGCCCCGGTGACCAGTTTTGCATACCCATATGGCGAGTGGGATATGCGCTGTGCCCGAGCTGCAGCAGACACTGGATATGCGGCAGCCTGTACGACACGAACCGGCTGGGCATTGCGTGACGGGAATCCATATGCAATGCGGAGATTGACCATCTTCAATTCTGACTCGCTAGCAGCTTTTATGCGCAAGTTAAGCTATGCAGCAAACGACGTTCGCTGGACAAATCTTGCAAAACAATTTCTGGCGATTAGAAAAGGTACGCAAGTATGAGCAGTATTTCAGTTGTCATACCTTGCTACAACGGTCGCAAGTATCTTGCAGAGGCCATTGATTCTGCACTGCACCAAACCCATGCGAACAAAGAAGTCATTGTGGTTGACGATGGTTCCACGGACGACTCAGCCGAGATCATGGCGGGATACCATGGGCGCATTCAAGTAGTTCAGCAGAAAAATCAGGGGTTACCTGCCGCTCGCAATGCGGGTATCAGGGTAAGCAAGGGTGATCTGATCGCCTTCCTGGATGCAGATGATTGGTGGGCACCGACTTTCCTTGAGAAAACGGCTCACGCCCTGTCTTCAAATAGTGCCGTGATGGCCTACTCGGGTTGGCAAAACATAGGAGCCCCGCCCCCTTTTCATGAGCCCCACATACCTGAAGACTACGAACAAGCCCTGCCAAGCAAGGCTATTCGACTGTTTCGCTCGACAGGCTGGCCTGTCCATGCCGCACTGACGCGTCGGGACGCAATATTTACTGCGGGGCTATTCAATACCAAGCTAGATAGCTGTGAAGACTTCGATCTTTGGCTACGCATTGCACTGAATCAGCCAATCGTTCGCGTACCCGAAGTTTTGGCCTATTACCGTTTTCACCCCGGACAAATGACACGTAATGAAGCCAAGAATGCCTTAATGCACTATCAAGTTCAGCAAGACTTTCTGTGCAACCATGGCGATCAACTTAAACTCGCCTATCCGAATATACGCGCCCTGATGACAGGCGAATTACTCAAACGAGGCTATCGCGCTTACTGGTCTCGCAATCTGACTGATGCACGGCGGATTTTTCGCAGAGTCATGCTAGACAGGTACGGCTCGCTAAACGACTGGAAGTACATGTTGCCAGCCTGGCTGCCTGAGGCCTTACACCAATGGCTCATCCGGCGTGTCGGGAAATAACTGCACATCCAAAGTTATGACGGCGAGTATTTCCATCATCATGCCCTGCAGAAATTCAGCGGGATATCTGCCCACCAGTATTGGCAGCATCCTTGCACAAAGCAAGGTCGACTGGGAACTGATTGTTGTCGACGACGGCTCATCTGATGACCCCCATACATGGATAAACGCACAGCAAGATCAGCGTATTCGCTTGATAAGCCAGACACAGCAAGGCGTAAGTGCTGCACGTAACAAGGGACTGCTTGAATCATCGGCCCCTTATATCGCTTTCCTCGATGCTGACGATACTTGGGAGCCCAATTTCCTACGCGTTATGCTGGATGCGCTTTTGGCCCACCCCAAAGCCGCACTTGCATACTGTGGCTGGCAAAATATTGGATTGTCTGGCCCGCAGGGAGAGCCTTTCACACCGCCGGATTATGAAAAAACCGACAAGCGACTTGCTCTATTTTCCCGCTGTCGCTGGCCCATCCACGCCGCGCTCGTCCGCCGCGACGCGATCGTACGCGCTGGTGGTTTCGACATCACCCTGACAAACGCCGAAGACTACGCACTCTGGCTACGCATCGCACTCGACGCCCCCATTGTGCGGGTGCCGGAAGTCCTCGCTCACTATCATTTTCATGGTGCCTCGCAGGCTTCTTCGAACCGTGTGCGCGCCGCCCTGCATCACCATCGTGCACAACAGGCCTACCTGAAATCGAACCCCGAGTTCCGTGCCCAACTTGGACGGTCCCGGGTACGGCAACTTACCCTGGACCCCATACTGAAGCAGGCCTATGCCAGCTACTGGAAACGCGACCTCGCCACCGCCCGCACGCTGTTCAGGGTGGTCATGCAGCACGGCTATGGCACACTGCGTGACTGGCGCTACATGCTGCCGGCCTTGCTGCCCGAGCGCTGGCATCGAACCCTCATTCAACGGCGCGACACCTACTCCGACCCAAGCTGATGGACGCCTTCGCCCCCAATCGCATTTCCGTCATCATGCCCTGCCACAATGCTGCCCTGTATGTGGCGGAGGCGGTGAACAGTGTGCTGACGCAAAGCTATCCCGATGTCGAATTGATTGTGGTCGACGATGGGTCCACCGACGGTTCGGAAAGCCTCCTGACCGAACTCGCGGCCCGCAATCCCGGGCGCATGATGCTCGTGCATCAGACCAACAATGGCCCCTACGCGGCCCGTAATGCCGGGCTCGCCCATGCACGTGGCAATTTCGTGGCATTTCTCGATGCCGATGACATCTGGCATGCCGATGCCCTCGCCAACCTGCACACGGCGCTGCTGGAAACCGACGCGGACGTGGCGTATTGCGGCTGGCAGAACATTGGGGAGCTGGCTGTCGACACCCAGCCCTACATCCCGCCGCACTATGCGGAAATAGACGCGGCCCGGGCTTTCCTCAAATCCTGCCCATGGCCTGTGAACGGGGTATTGCTCAAACGGCAGCTGGTCGACAGCTTGCGTGGCTTTTCAGAACGCCGTCCAACCGCCATGGATTACGACCTGTGGCTTCGCCTGTTGCCCTTGCAACCCACGGTGGTGCGCGTGCCAGAAGTGCTGGCGTATTACCGTCGCTACCCACGAGGCCATTCGCATATTCCGCGCTGGCGGCAAGTGTTTGACGCCATTGCCGTGCGCGAAGATTTCGCACGCCACCACCCTGAACAGGTCCGCCATCTGCCTCGCGCGGAACGCGATCACCTCCTGTATGGCTCGCTCCTGCCGGAAGCCTACCGTTGCCACTGGCGGCGCGACACCGAATCCTCCCGGCGTCTGTTCCGGCGTGCCGCACGCAGGAGCCGCTGGCGGGCCAAGGATGCCAAGTACATCCTGGCGAGTTTTCTGCCTGCCCGTGCATTCAATGCCCTGATCAGGTTCATCGATACACGGCGCGGCATCCGGAACGTCCCCTGAATCATGTCTGCGCTCACCGTTGCCTTTTGCACATTCAATCGTGCCAGGCGCCTGGAACGCCTGGTTACCGCACTGCGCGCGCAGCACTGTCCGGTCGACTTCGACATCCTGGCTGTCAACAACAACAGCCGGGATGACACGCTGGCAACACTCGCACACTTGCAAGCCCTGCCGGGTGCACCACTGCGCTACGTGACCGAAGCTGAGCCGGGCATTGTGCCTGCCCGCAATCGGGCATTGCAGGAGGCGGCCGACAGCACCTACCTGGTCTTCATCGATGACGATGAACTCCCTCATCCTGGCCTGCTCCTGGCGGCCTACGACGCACTCGCGAACGAGGGTGCGGATTGTGTGGGCGGCAAGGTCGAAATCGATTTTCAACCGCACGGACGCCCCGCCTGGCTGGGTAACGATCTTCTTGGCTTTCTGGCAGCGGTGGACCATGGCCCCCAGGCCTTCTGGATTCGCGATGCCAGCACGCCGGTATGGACCAGCAATATTGCTTACCGCCTGTCGTATCTTCAGACACACGATCTCCGCTTCGATGCGCGCTACAACCGCCAGGGCAACAGCGCCACCAGCCCCGGCGGGGGTGAAGATCACGTGATGCTCGCCAGACTGCTCGAATTGCAGGCACGCATCCGCTATCGCCCGGACATGTGCGTGGACCATGGCGTCGAGATCGAACGATTGAACCGGCGCTATTTCGTTCGACTGCATTACCGTGCAGGCCTGCGCAAGGGTCTGCACGAACTGCCCGCCTATACCCGGACCTGCTTGGGCGTTCCCCCCTTCCTGGTGGCGCAATCCCTCACACACAGTGCGAAAGCCCTGTTGATGCTGCTGGCCCTGCGCGACGGCTGGTTGCGGCAAGCCATGAATGCAGCGCATGCGCTCGGTTTGCTCACCGGCTACAGACAGCGCCACGAGGCGCGGTGAACAGGCCCACGATCCGCATGTTCCCCTCCCGATTGAAACGACTCGTCAAACAACGGCTGCTGGAGCCGTTGCGGCGCGCGCGCTGGCAGCGTGACCTCGCCCGATGGCCAGCCACAGCAGACGGGCGGCGCTTGCTGCACATCGGCTGTGGCGAAGTGGTCGGCAAGGACTTCATCAATCTCGATGCCCGTCCGTTTCCCCACGTCCACATCGTCAGCCGCAACCTGTTCAGGTTGCAGAGAATTCCGGATCGGTCGCTGGACATGGTGTACATGTGTCATGTGCTTGAACATGTTCCGCGCAGCCAGATCATCCCTACCCTGCGCGAAATGGCACGGGTACTGAAGCCCGGCGGCATCCTGCGGCTGTCCGTACCGGATTTCGATCTCCTTCTGGCGCTCTATGAAGCCTCAGGGCAGGATCTGCGGGCCATTGCCCCCGCTCTCATGGGAGGCCAGGATTACCCCTTCAATTTTCATTACGCCGTTTTCAACCGCGCAGCACTTGCCGAAGCACTGGCAGCAAGCGGGTTGTCCGATATTCACGAATGGTTTCCGCAAGCCTGTGAATTCCATGATTTCGAGGACTGGGCGTCACGCAGGATTGAACACCAAGGCCGTGATTTCCCCATCAGCCTGAATCTCGAGGCTGTTCGCAATGCATGACACGAGCATGCGCAGGGTGGCTCCCGGCACGCGCGTGGTGCTGGTTGCCCCCTATCTGGACCGGCCGGGCCACTACTCCACATTCCCCCGCGATCTCGCACACGGGTTCGAGTCCTGCGGTGTCCGGGTCGAGGTGCTCCATCCTGCCCCGCTCACATCGGATACAGTCTCACTCCGCACCCGCTGCGCCCTGGATGAACTTCTTCAGGTCGGGAGCTGGCCGGGCAAACTTGCCAGGCGGTTTAGCCACGATCCGGTGAAACTGTCCTTGCTTTGGCTGGCAACGCAGCCGCGTACCCACCGGCCCGCACTGGTTTACTGGACCGATGTGGGCATAGCCGACCCCGGCGCTACCTGGTGGTTGAGTCTTGCCGCATGGTTCGGGCTGACTCCGAACACCGCGTTCACGGAACATTTCACCTACAGCTGGTCAGGCCATCGCGTGGCCCGATGGCTCAAGCTGGACCGCCTGCGCCTGCATCGCCTGCACATGTTCGTCCACTCCCGCAGCCTGCTCGATCAGGTACGACAGGTCATGGGTTGGCAGCATGCCGGGCGTTATGTGCCGTGGGGCCTCCAGCCGTCTTTCCAGCAGCAGCAGGACCGGGATACCGCCAGGGCCCGGCTCTCGATCTCTCCGACTGAGAGGGTCTTGCTCATATTTGGCATGCAGGCCATCGAGCGCAAGGCAATCGACCGCCTTGCGCTGGCGATCAGCGGCATGACCCTTCCCCGCCCCTTGACGCTGCTGTTTGCCGGTTCTCGCGTGGATGATCGTGCACACCCGTTCACCACACCGGATTTGTCTGCCCACCCCAATCTGAACTGCCGCTTCATCGATAGCTATATTGATGAAGCCAGCATTCCGGGTTATTTCGCAGCCAGTGATGCGGTCTGGTGCAACTACGGCAGGTTCAATGGTGCCCTCGGCGTACTGGCACAAACCATCGCCATGGGCAGAATGGCCCTGTGCAGCGACTACGGCGAAAGTGCCGCACTGTGTCAGCAATACCAGCTTGGGCTTCAATCTCCAGCAGACGACATCCCCGCCCTGCAGGCTTGCCTGTCCCGGTTTGTCGACTTGCCGGCCGATGCCCAGGCCCGGTTCGAACTGGCCGCGTGCCGGGCCGCAGGCGAGATGACCTGGGACCACTTCGCTCGGGAGGTTGTGTATCACACCCTTCCGAATGCCATGACCACGAATTGAACGAAATCCCCGAGATGTCCACCTCTCCCCCACTCGTCAGTGTTGTCATGGCCGTTTTCAATGGAAGCGCCTATCTCGGCCAGGCCATCGAAAGCGTGCTGCGCCAAACCTGCGCCTCGTTCGAATTACTCGTGGTCGACGACTGCTCCACGGATGATTCCACAGGAATAGTGGCGCGCTATCTTGCCGACCCACGTGTGAGGCTGATACGGCGTACTGAAAACGGCGGGGTGGCGCGGGCACGCAACCAGGCACTTGAAGTGGCCCAGGGCGATTTCATCGCTTTCCTCGATCAGGACGATTACTGGTTCCCCCACAAGCTGGAAATCCAGCTTGCAGCCCTGAACGCCCATCCCGAGGTGGGATTGATGCACGCCGGATACAGCCGCATCGACCCTGCCGGACACTTGCTCGAAGCCTGGCAGGCCTTGCCGCCCGAGCGCTTCGACAACCCGCATGCCACCGTGTCCGTTGGCGATGTATTCGCCGAAATATTCATTTCGAATGACATCCAGCCCCTGACAACCGTCATCCCCCGTCATGTGATCGACACAGTCGGGGCCTTCGACCCTGAACTACCCGGCGTGGACGATTATGAATTGTGGTTGCGCATTGCCCTGCGTTACCCGGTTGGCCGCGTTGACACCATACTGGGACATTGGCGCGCGCATCCGGGACAGCAGTCGAATCGCGGTTACCGCATGCTGATGATCCGCCTCGAAGCGCTGGAACGTTTCATCACCCGCTTCCCGGATGCGAAAAAACGGGTGCCAGCTGCGGCCTTTCGCACACGCATGCATAACCACTACCGGGGAGCGGCGAACTACACCCTGTATTACCTGCATGACTATCCGGCAGCGCACCGGCTGTTTGTGCGGGGGTTGACGTACCGCCGCCTGGATCTGGTTTCCCGTGGCAAGGCTGTCTACTGCAAACTGCCAGAGGGTGCCCGCAATCTGTTGAAATCTACTGCCCGTCTGTTCAAATCGAAGTCACGCCGCCATCCATGACATCACACACTCCGCCTGCCGTCAGCTTCACCGTCAACGCCTGCAATTCGGACGCGCCCTATCTCGAGCCCACGTTGCGGCACATGATGCGCCAGCTCGACTTCCCGTTCATCGAGCGCATCGTGACCTACGATCCGGGCCGCCAGGAAGGCAAATATGCCGAGCGCATCCAGGGCACGCAGAATGCAGTCGAACAGATTCTCGACCGCCTGCTTGCCGACGGCGTGATCGACCGCGTGGATGTCGTGCCCTGGACCGACGCTGAACAGCAGCGCATCCTGTCCCGGTATTTTGGCGATGCCCGTGTGGACCTCAAGGATTTCTCGGGCGCCCCCATCTATCAGTACCTCTATGCCATGGATGCCTGCAAGGGCGACTACATTTTCCATGTCGACTCCGACATGTTGTTCCACCGCCCGCCCGGCACACCCTCCTGGATCCATACCGGACTCGATCTGCTCAGGCGCGAACCCCGTGTGATCGTGGCCACCCCGCAAGGCGGCCCGCCGCAGGCCCGCAACTGGCTGGAGCGCCTGACCGGGCATTCGTTCGAGCGTGCCCCGCGTGAGGACTGGCATCACGCCGCCTTCACCTCCACGCGCTATTTCCTCATGGACGTGGCACGCTTTCACGCCTGCTTGCCCCTGGAACAGTCGAAGCCCGGCGAGCCGCTGGAAAACTCGCTCAGTCACACCTTCACCCGGAAGGGCTACCAGCGCTGGTCGATGAACGGCCATACCCACTGGGCCATTCACCCCTGGAAGCACGATGAAAACTACGTGCGGCATCTCGACGACCTGATCTGGGCAGTGGAAAACAACCTCTATCCGTTCGTGCGCACCGGATTCAAGTGGGACATGCGGACCGAGGGCAAGCACATCGAAGAATGGCTGGCAGTGTTGCGCAGGCATGGTCGCGGCCGTGGGTGAAATGGCCATGCCGAACGGGCAGCTTGCTCTCGTCATTTGCACCTACAACCGCAGTGCCTCGCTGATCGAGACGCTGCGCTCGATCTACGCCTGCGGCCATGCCGGGGATGAGATCATCGACGTGCTGGTGGTGGCAAACAATTGCTCGGATGACACGATAGCCAGACTGGCCGATTTCCAGGCTGCGCACCCTGCCTCGCATCTGAGCCTCAGCTGGATCGAGGAACCCCGGGCTGGCAAATCCCATGCCCTCAATGCCGCCATCGCACATACCCGGCACGACGTGCTGTGCTTCATCGACGACGACCAGACCGTGGAAACCGGTTTTCTGGCTGCCCTGACAGACGGATTGCGCACGCACCCCGACGACGCCATCTATTGCGGACGCATCTGGCCGGCCTGGGATGGCAGCGAGCCGGACTGGGTCCACACGGAAGGGGAATACGCCATCCCGATCCGGCCGTTTCCGGAGTTCGATCTGGGGCCGGACAGCATGGTGCTTGCCGCCCATGCACGCCTGCCCAGTGGGGGCAATATCGCGGTGCGCCGCCAGGTATTCGAATCCATCGGGACGTTTTCAGTCGAGCTCGGCCCGACCGGCCACAACCTTGCCGGCGGAGAAGACCACGACTTTCTCAGGCGCGCCGTCACGCAGGCATTCACCGTGCGCTATCTGCCCGCGATGCGACAGCTCCACGCCATCGATGCCGCCCGCATGGAAACAGGCTACACACTGCGCAAGAGCTTTTCGCGTTCCCGGGCGCAGATTCTCATCCGCCGCACGCACAGGCAGCCGCAGCCGTACATGTTCAGCAAGATCATCCGGCACCTGGGCAGCGCCGTGTTCACGCTCGACCCCCGGCGGCGATTTTTCTTCCTGGTCAGACTCTCGGCCAGCCTGGGTGAACTGGCAGGCACGATCGACACCATGCGGGCGAGTGTGCCCGCCCGCCTGTCCCTCCCGCCCGACCGGGGCATGATCCAGGTCGAGTGGCTCGGCATTTTCACGCTGGCTGCCGCCCTCACCGCCTGGTTTGCAGCGGGTGACGCGCGGTGGTCCGGTTTGCTGCCCGTGATCGCCGTATCCGGCATCGGCACACTGTCCCTGCTCATCAAGTCCGTGTTCGATTTTTCGCAAACCGGCCCTCGCATTCGGGAAGAAATTCGCGTGCATTACAGGCGATACACCCTGTATGCCTTGGGCCGGCTGACCCTCTGGGCATTCGCCCTGATGACCTTTACGGCCGGGTGCGGCGTGCTGCTGTATTTCATGACAGCGACCACATTGGGTGCCGACTGGTCGCATGCCCTGGCCTTCCCGGCAGCGGTACTGGGTATTGCCGGTGGCTTCATGCTGCAATTCGCCCGCAAGCTCCGTTTCAATCCGGGCCTGCTCGTTGCGTCGATGCACTATCGTGCCAGCCGCCTTTACCCGCTCTGGGAAACGCTGACGCCTGGCCGCATCAACATGGCACAGCGTGGTCTGGCCGGCCTGGCCCTGCTGTTGCTCGTCCTGTCCAGTCTGGAACTGGCGCAATCCAACCAGCTGGGCGACCTGATCACCCTCTGGGCCAGCTCGCTGTTCGTTGCGGGCACTATTGCCTGGTCGGCATGGATGCCGCAGCCGGGCACACCCCGGCGCAGCGTGACACGTCCGCAGGACAGCCCGCCCAACATCCTCATGATCGGCTCCGACACCCTGCGCGCAGACCGTCTGGGCGCACTGGGCTACCGGCGCGCACTCACCCCCCACATCGACCGCCTGGGAGAAACCGGCAGCGTGTTCGCACAGTGCTACGTCCCCTGCGCGCGCACGGCACCCAGCCTCGTGTCCCTGTTCACCGGCACCTGGCCGCACACGCACGGCGTGCGCGACAACTTTGTGCGCGATGACGAAACCCAGCTGCGCCAGGCCACGCTCCCCGAACTGTTGAAACAGGGCGGATACCGCACGGCCGTGCTTTCGGACTGGTGCGGTGCCGACATGGGCAAGTTTTCCTTCGGCTTTGATCATGTCGACCTGCCGCAGGACCAGTGGAATCTCAAATATCTGATCCGCCAGGGCCCCAAGGACCTCAGGCTGTTCGTATCGCTGTTCACGCACAACCGCCTGGGGCGCCTGCTGCTCCCCGAGCTGTATTACCTGGGGGGCGTACCCTTGACGCAGCAGATGGGCAATCGGGCACGGCGACTGGTATCGCGGCTGGCCGAGAGCGAACAGCCGTTTTTCCTGAATGTCTTCTACTCGACCACCCACCCCCCCTTTGCATCCGAGTGGCCCTGGTATACCCGTCATGCCGATCCCGCCTACGCCGGGGAATCAAAATTCGCCATGGCCCGCCTGACCGATCCATTCGAGATCATCCGGCGACAGGGCGCGCCCAGGGAAGAGTTCGACCTGGATCAGATCATCGATCTTTACGACGGCTGCGTTGCAGAATTCGATGATCAGGTCGGCAAGATGCTCACCCATCTGGATGAATGTGGCCTGGCAGCCCACACCCTGGTGGTGGTGTATTCGGATCACGGCATGGAGTTTTTCGAGCACGACACCTGGGGACAAGGCAACTCCGCAGTGGGCGAAGCCAGCCCGCGAATTCCACTGGTGATGCGCGACCCCAGGCTCCCGGCTCGCGGCCGGATCGACGAAGTCGTACGCTCGATCGACATCGCGCCGACTTTGCTGGCGCGTGCCGGGCTACCGGTCCCGGACAGCATGGAAGGCGTCTCGCTGGCTGGCTGCATGATGCCGGGAGGCCCTTGCCCCGAACTCGACGCCTTCAACGAAACCGGCATCTGGATCGCCGACATTCCCGGCTTGCCAGAAGACCATCTGCGCTATCCCGACCTGCTCGAACTGATCGAAGTCCCCAACCGGGAAAGCGGCACCCTTGCCATCAAGCAGGTCTACTGCGAACGCATCCTGGCGGCCAAGGACAGGATGATCCGGCGCGGGCGCTGGAAGCTGGTTTGTCAGCCCCTGAGCACGGGATACGCCACACGCCTGTTTGACCTGTCGACCGACCCAAGCTGCTGCCAGGATGTTGCCCCGCAGTATCCGGACATCACCGCGCAGTTGCTGGCAAGCCTGGACAGGCTGGCCCCTCTTCCTACACAACAGACGCAATCATGAAGCCTTCCCACCCGCCACGCAGGCTGCTTTGGCAGGGGGCGGCCCTGCTCGCCTACGGCTGCCTTGCGCTCGCGCTCTTTTTCAATGTCTGGAGTGTGTAAAAACTCCTGGCCGGGGACGGCAAACTGGAATGGCCCCATACCCTCCATGTCTGGCTCATCCAGATGACCGCGTTCCTGATTGGCGCAGGCGGGCTGGTTTTGCTGGCCAATCGGACTCGCCTGACACACTGGCTGGAAGCACAATCACCCGGTCAACAAGCCTCGACCCTGTTCTGGCTGCTGGTATCGATCCAGGCCCTGCTGGGCGGGGCGTTCATGCTGACCAAACAACACCCCGGATTCAGTGACTGGGGCTATCTATACGACCTCTTCAACCTGAATCAGGAATTCAGCATTCCCACCCTGTATGAAGTCGGGATTCTCTGGCTGGCAGCTGCGCTTGCTGCCCTGATCGCCTTCCGTTCCGCGCGGTATGCCGCTGCAGGACAAAGCGTCGTCCTGACTTGGGCGGTCACGGCGCTGACGCTGACGCTGATGGGATTCGATGAGTTGCTCAGTTTCCACGAGCAGGCCGGCCAGTTGGTCAGCGAAGACGCCCGCGCATCCTTCGCCGGTTACGGCTACACCTGGACGCTGGTGGGGTTCCCGGTTGCCGCGCTGCTGGGCGTGTACTTTCTGATCCAGTTCCGCCGGATTTTTAGCGGCCGCCCTTCCCTGCTCGTCTGGCTGATCATGGCTGGCAGTCTGTTCCTCTTCGGCGCGGTGTTCGTGGAGAACTTCCAGATGTACCTGCAAAAGCAGCACGGCCACCCCGAAACGCTCTCTGTCTATCACCTGCTGGAAGAGATGTGCGAGATGCTCGGCATTGCACTGGCCATCCGGGTTTTCTACCGCCACGCACGCGAACTGCTGCCCTGAGCCCAGGCCGGGCAGCCATTCAATCCGGACAGAACCGGCAGTAAGGGTTGGTGGGCGAACCAATCTTGGGCGTGACGATCGCCGGCGCGGCAGGGACCGCTTCGCCCGGGCTCGCAGCAGCAGGATCAGATGCGGGTGCGGCCTGGTCCATTGCCGTAGCCGGCTCGGCGACCGGTTCGACTTTTTCTGCCACGGCCACCGGCTCGGGATAGGGCAACTTGCCGCCCAGTTCCTTGTAGCGGCGTTGCAGACTGCGGGTTTCCGGGTTGTGACGCAAACCCTCAGTCACGATCTCCAGCGCCTTGGCATTCTGTTTGCCCTGGAGATAGAAATCGGCCAGCCCAGCATAGGCCTTGGGCAAGCGCGGGTTCAGCTCGATAGCCTTGTTGTAGTTTGTGATCGCCTGCGCCGGCCGGTTCGAGAGCGAATACACAACGCCAAGGTTCAGATACACATCCGGCATCAGGCTGTAGGTGGGCTCGGCATGAGAAACCATGTACTGCAGGTTGGTCTCTGCATCGCGCAGAGTCGTGCGTTTGTCCAGTGCAGTGCGCGCTGCGTAATAGCGATTGATGAAATTGATACCCGCGCAATAGTGGTGCGTGTGCTGAAAATCCTTGCCCAGGGTGGCTGCCCAGGCATTGTATTCAGGGCTGCCCTGATTGGTCTTCATCTTGGCCTTGCAGTACGGCGGCAGACTCGCCATTTCGGCGTCAGTCGGCACCCACGGCAGTCTGGCGTGCGCAGCCGCCGCCATGCATGCCACGACCAGACCCGCAATCCATTTCATCCCGTTCATTCCACACCTCGTATCGTGATCACTCGTTGTGTTGCCTCAGCCACTTTTGCCCAGGCAAACCTTGACTGCACGCGTGCCCAGCCCGCCTCGCCCAGGGCAATCGCGCGTTCGGGCTGGGTCAGCAGGGTCCGCAGGCCGGCGGTGACAGCTTCAATATCGTTGCCATTCACCCGGAGTCCGGTTTCATCGTGCAGCACGGCTGAGCCGGTGCCGCCTGCCTGACCGGCAAGGCTTGGCTTGCCACACGCGGCGGCCTCGATGAAGACCATCCCGAATCCCTCGTTATCACCGTCGATTTCGCGATTGGGCATGGCAAACACATCACATGCATTCATCCATCGTGGCAGATCGTGTTCACTCACTGCGCCTATGCGGTGGACGTATTCTGTTGCCTGATGTTCCTGGATCAGGGCATCCAGATAGTCCGCGTCTTCACCGATACCTGCAATGACGTAACGAACCGGAACCCCCTCCCCGCGCAGCGCGACGACGGCGCGAATTGCCTGATCGAAGCCTTTGCGACGGGACAGGCGTCCCACCGAGAACACCAGCTTTTCCGCTCCGCCGATGTTCAGGGAGTGCCGCAGATCACGTGCATCCAGGCCACGCTGGAACACGTGGGTATCCACGCCGGGGTAGACGATGCTGATCCGCCCCGGGTCGACGCCCATGCCCAGCAGGGTCTCACAGGTGTGTTCGCTGTTGGCAATGACCCGGTCGGCATGACGCAATACGAACTGCATCGTCCGGAATTTCCGGCCGCGCCCCCAGGTCGTCAGTTCTTCGCCATGGGCATAGACGACAACCGGGCGAAACGTCAGCCGGGCCACACTCCAGGCCACCGCGCCCTCCGGCAAGGCCCGAAAGGCATGGACTGCCCTGGGGCGATGCCTGAGCGCCAGCGCCAGGGACCTGAACAGGAAACGCACATACATCGCCAGTGATTCGGGGCGTAGCCAGGCAACGCGCCTGAGATTCAGGCGATGGATGGTGTTGGGATGCGCGGCATCGAACTCACGGGCTCCCGACACATCGGCCGTCACGATGTGGATGTCCTTGCCGCCCAGGCGCTTGTAGACCTCGGCCGCCCACACGGCTGTGCCGCCCTTTGTGGGCAGGAAAAGTTCGCTCAGTACCAGTAATTTCATGCGCCGCCTTTCAGCATCGACAACATCTGACGCAAACTTTGCCAGTTGCGCGATTCAGCCAGGGACGGAAAAACAGCACGCATGGCCGCCCATCTGTGGCCATGCCTCGCCAGCGCGCACCCCAGGTTGTAGCGCGCAGCACGCATGCGATTATCGACACCCCTCCGGACCGGAGCCGGAAAATTCCGGGCCAGGCGTCGCAGGTCCTGGAGGGTTCTCACATTCTCATGCTGGGCCGCAACCGGATCGCGCCGCGTCACGCTGCCCGCATGAATGACGTACACGCCCAGGCTGCTGCACACCACGCCGATCCGGCGGCAGCTCGCCACCAGCCGGGTCAGGAAATGCACGTCTTCGCAGACCTTGAAGCCAAGCGGATACCCCCCCAGTTCGACGAAACGCGCACGCGGCACGGACAGGGTGTGCGTATCACCGAAGTGGTCCGCTACATAGCCGGCAATTTCATCGGCGGTTTCCATCGTCACGCGCAGCCGCCCCGCCGCTTTCGCCAGCAGGGCACGCCCGGAAGCGTGCTGCGCCATCGACGTGCCCAGCAGTTGCCCGTCCGAATCCCGGTATTCGTAATCCCCGGTCAGGAAATCCAGCGTGCTGTCTTCGGTAATCCACTCGGCATGAAGCCTCAGGCGATCCGGTTCATACCAGTCGTCGGCGTCGAGAAACGCAAGCCAGTCTCCCTGTGCCGCTGCGGCACCGGCATTGCGCGCAACCGACACCCCGCGATTCGGCTGCTGAATCAGTTTCACGCTGTCGCCATAGTGTCTGGCAATGTCTGCCGTGGCATCGCTTGAGCCATCATCGACGATCAGGATCTCGTGTGCCGGCCAGGTTTGTCCCAGCACGGATTCGATCGCACGCGGCAGGGTGGCCGCTGCGTTATACGCCGGAATGACCACCGAAAACCGGGGTGTACTCATGTCAGCATCCACCCCAACCCGGTCAGGCGGGCCACGCGGGCAAAGCGAGGAATCTCGGCAAGGCGCGCCCGCCAGGCGGCAAACCGGACTGCCAGGCGGGTTTCGACCCAGGCAGGATCGCGTTCATGGATGGCGCGCGCCAGCCGGGCCGGCGCGATGAAACGCAGCGTCGGCTGGCGCACCAGCGCACCCTGCAACGCCGTGCGCAGCACCGACAGGCTGGCAGCAGGCGCATCCAGAAAGTTGAATCGGTGCATCTCCACGAGGCAAGGCCGGCCCTGTGCCGCACGCCGGGCCAGACCTTCCCACAGTCGCTCGGGTTGATGGCCCAGTGCAGGTTCGAAATAGACATCGCGCACCAGGTACAGCTGGCCTGTGGGTGCCCGGCTACCGGTCAGCATGTGACGGTCGACACAGCCGGGCTGGCCGGAGGCTTCCCGGCAGGTTGCGCGTCTGCCGGGCGTAATCACGGTGTTGATCCCGACCGCGAGCCAGGCCGCCTCGACGGCTTCGCTCCATACAAATGTGGTGGCAACCGCCACCCGGGGCGATTCGCCGAAAAGCGCCCGGTAACTGGCCGCCTCGCCCGCCACGGCCTGCCGGATGGTTTCAGGGCCCAGTTCGCGCGAAGGCAGAATGGCCGCATCGACCCACCGGCTTTGCAAGGGCGAGGGCAGCGTCTCGGTTCGTGCCGGTCCGGGGTCCACAAGCCATGCCCGCACCTGTGCATCCCTGCGCGCGGCGGCCATCACCGCGTCCGGCCAGTAGTGGCACTGCCCATGCAACTGCGGGGCGAACACGCCGCCTTCCACCCCTTTTTGCAGGGCTGCGCGAACGGCGGCAAAACGCGCATCGGACAAGGCCCATCCCCAGTATTGCGTCACGCCGGATTCGGCAATCCGTGCGCCATCCGGCACCTCGAACACCATGCCCAGCGTCATCAGGGCGGGCTGGCCCGACTCATCGCGCAACCCGTCCAGCATGACGGCCAGTTGATCGAGTGCGTCAGCCTGTTCCAGGGGACCGGCACCCCAGTCATCACTTTCAAGGATCAGCAGGGGATGGCGCATCACCGGCTCGCGCCAGCGAGCGATCAACGGCCAGGCAAAGGCCACGAGTACCCCGCTCCACAGCCCTGCCAGCCCGAGTGGCACCCACCAGAGCAGGCTCACGAATACCCCATGCGGGCGGACACCGCAGCCACCTCAGGCATCACACGCTCGATCCTGTCGCGATTGCGTCCGTCCTTCCACTTGTCGAGCCGGATTTCGGAAAAGGCATTGTAGGGAACGTCAAAAGCCGCCATGCAGCGCGCGCGCGTCGCGTCATCAAAACGCAATCCGCATCCTTTGAACACGTGCGCAATGGCAGCCTCCGGATCGCGCAGAAAATCCTCGTAGAAAATTTCCACCCATTGCGCGGGCGGAATATCGGCCCTGGCGTCGAGAATTGCCTGGTTGATCGCCCGATACTGGAAAGCGGACACCGCTTCCACCGGCGCGTTCAGATAGTCGCGCCACCCGTCGGCCAGAAAGAAACACCATTGCCGGAGCGCGCCTGCGTCGACTGCCACGGAATCCGGCAGGCCCCTGGACCAGGTCGCGAATTCGTCAGGCTTTTTCCAGCCTTCGATCAGGGAATTCAGATTGTCGCCCGGGCTGCGTTTCACGAACACGAACACCGCATCGGGAAACAGGGCATGCAGATAAGGGACACAAAGCCCGTTCTGGTTGTTCTTGTCGACCCAGCGATGCCGGCCGGTCCAGGCATAGAAATAGCGGCTGGCCAGGTCGCGGTCACCCACACGGGCATCACGGGCATCGAGCGCATGCGTGTCCCACGCCTTGTCGGACGGGGGATGCAGGTCGCTCCACCAGTCGTGGGTTTCACGCTGAAGGCTGCCGATTTCCCGGGATTCGGACAGCATCTTGTAGACAAGCGTCGTGCCCGCGCGCGAACAGCCCACCACGATCACCGGCCGGTCGGCGGGTCGCCGTGCAAGCGACCAGATCGCCCCACGCAACGTTCGAATCAGACGCGCGGCGTGCCAGGCGAGGGTTTTCTTTACCTTGTCGAAAAAATCGCTCAAATTCATGGGCAGGGGTGTCGTTATCATGGCGGCATCCAGACACGGACTGCTCGCCGGACCGGAGCACGACATACAGGATTCGTGCCAGGCATGGTGCTCGCTTATAGTCTCGACATTATCCTGCATCGCTTCGACACAACACACCATGGATGGCATTTTTGGCTGGATGGGCGACCACGGCGCGCATCAGGAACTGATCCTGCACATGAGCACGGCAGGCAGCAGCGCCACGCTCCCCCCACCGCAGACTTACAGCAGCCCCCAGATGGGCGTTGCCGCGACTTCGCGTTTTGGCAAGGCAGATGTCCATACCGATGCCGGGCTCAGCGTGGCCGTGATGGGACGCCCCCGTTTCAGCGACGAAGAACTTGCCCGGGTGGCCCGTGAACGTGGTGTGGCCACCGCGCTTGCGCATGGCTGGCAACGTTACGGTGAAGCCTTGCCCACTCGCATCCAGGGCAATTTTGCATTTGCCGTAATCGAACCCCAGAAGCGCAAGGCCTACCTGGTTCTGGACCGGGTCGGCGCGGAACGCCTGTGTTTTGCGCACCGGAACGGACAGCTGGTTTTTGGAACCAGCGCCCGCAAGGTCGCCAGCCACCCGGATGTCGGCACCGCCATCGACCCGCAGGCCATTTACGATTACCTGTATTTCCATACCATTCCCGCACCTCGCAGCCTGTACCAGCAGGTCAGAAAACTGCTGCCGGGCCAGATGGCCATCTTGAAGAATGGCCAGCTGGAAACACGTTTCTACTGGCAGGCGGATTACACGGCTGTGAACGCGGCTTTCCCGACCCATCGTGCGCACTTCCGCAGCCTGCTCGATCAGGCCGTTCAGGATGCGGACGGCCCTGCGACTGCCGCCTTTCTCTCCGGCGGAACCGACAGTTCGACCGTGGTAGGGGCGCTGACTGGCATGCGCGGCAGCCCGGTCGACACTTTCTCGATCGGCTTCGATGCCGAAGGTTTCGACGAAATGGAATATGCCCGCTGCGCTGCCGAGCGATACGGCTGCCGGTCCAACGAGTATTACCTCAAGCCTGCGGATATCGTCACGGCCGTCCCGCTCATTGCGCAGGCATACGATGAGCCCTTCGGCAACAATTCCGCCGTGCCCACGTACTTTTGCGCCAAGGCGGCACACGATGCGGGATTCTCCAACATGCTGGCGGGCGATGGCGGTGACGAGATTTTTGGCGGCAATGCGCGCTATGCCAAACAGGGCCTGTTCGAACTCTACGGCCAGCTTCCCGGGCTGATCCGGCACGGTCTGCTCGAACCGCTGGCGCATGTGCCGGGACTCTCGGGCCGATTCCCGCTGTCGAAGCTGAAAAGCTACATCGCCCAGGCAAAGATGGGGCTCCCCCTACGCATGGAGAGCTACAACTTCCTCCATCGCACCCCGCTTGCAGAAATTTTCGAACGGGATTTCATCCATGCCGTCGATCCCTCGACAGCAGACGCCGCTCTGGTCGAGGTCTACGAACGCACCGCCTCCGATCACTATCTCAACCGGATGATGCATCTCGATCTGAAGTTCACCCTGGCCGACAACGATCTGCGCAAAGTGGGCACCATGACCGAAGCCGCCGGCATCGAAGTCCACTATCCCCTGCTGGATGACAGGCTGGTGGCTTTTGCCAACCAGCTGCCGGTCGACTACAAGGTTCGGGGGCAGAAACTGCGCTGGTTCTTCAAGGCTGCACTGGACGACCTGCTACCCGAGAAGATCATCAACAAGAGCAAACATGGTTTTGGCCTGCCTTTCGGCGTATGGGCCACCCAGTATGGCCCGCTGGGCGAACTCGTCGGCGACAGCCTGACGGATTTCAAGAAGCGCGGCTGGATGCGGCCCGCCTATCTGGATCATATGCTGGCCATGCAGCGCGGGCCCCATGCCAGTTACTACGGGGTGATGATCTGGGTCACGATGATGCTCGAGCGCTGGCTCGCGGACAACGAGCAGTAAGCGCAACCGCCCGCTATCCGGACCAATGCCGGCCGGGCACACGCAGCCTCAGCCAGGCTGCGCGGCACAGCCTCTCAGGGAAAGCGGGAGCCGAATGGCTGTACCGGCCGCCTGTCCTGCCCGATGGCGGGCTCCCGGACTGGCGTAGGGGCTGTCTCCAGCACCCCTGCGAATTTGGCCGTGAGCAGCATGATGGCCATCAGATGGTAGGGCATGTCCCAGTACGACAAGCCCAGAAACGCCCCCCCGGCCGCGTATCCCACCATGCTCACCTGGATCATGGCTGCCAGGTCTGCCGCCCATTTCCGTTCCGAGTCGTTCTTGCAGGCGCGGATCACTTGCCGCGCGCGCAGCCAGGTGAATATCCCCAGGGCAAACCATAATCCGAAGCCGATGAAACCCTGCTCGCCGATTTGCTCGAAATAGATACTGTGCACATCGTGCACGCGATAAGGCTCGGGAGCATATTGGCGGAACACGGGTGCCTGGAACATTTCATAGCCGCCGCCGGTGATCCGGTCCTTCGCCACGTTGAACGCCGTGTGCCAGGCGTTGATGCGACCCAGTGCGGACGCATCTTCCTGATAGGTCTCGATGGTGTTCATGCGGTCACGCCATTCCTGCGGCATGATCGTGACGATCAAGGCGATGGCGACGCCCATGTAGACCATCATGATGCCTTTCTTCCGGCTTTTCATGAGCAGGAAGAGGCCCATCAGCGCCATTGCCACCAGGGCACCGCGCGATTGGCTACCGATAGCCGCCACCCCCGTGAGCACCATGGCACCCGACAGGCCGAGGCGAACCCAACTGCGTTCCGCCTGCAGATGCAGATAGCGAATCAGCGGAATCAGCATCACCAATGCCAGCGCCATTTCGTTATTGCCGCCGATGAAGGTGCCAGCCGGTCCCTGCACGCGGAATTGCCCGCCATGGACGATGGTGAAGATTCCGCCCTTGACCCCGTAGTAGCCGAGCGAGAGGGCCACCACCCAGACCATCCAGTTGAGCTGCGCCTTGTCGCGGATCAGCAGGATGATGAGGAAGATCATCAGATGAATCTTCCACACCTTGTTCCATTGCAGCGCGGCCAGATCAGGGAAGAACGCAAACTGCGTGGTAAAGAACATCCAGGCAATGAAGATGGAAAGCGTGATGGTCTCGCGCGTCCAGATCATCCGGTTCTTGTCACGCGTCATCAGGAAGGTGGCAATCGTGACCAGCCCCACCAGCATCGAGAACGGAAATTCGTACGCCGGCCCCCAGGCCTGGCGGTGTGGATTCATGTAGGCCAGCCAGGTCCACAGCATGACGCCGACCCAGGGTCGCTTGAATACGAACGGCAGGGCGAAGAACACGATGCCGAAAACGACCAGATCACGTAAACCCATGGTTCAGCCCTGCCCGGCACGCAAGGCCGGCTCAAAAGAAGCGTCTGGTTGAACATGACTGACCACATACCGGTGTTTGCCCGAGCGTTCGGCGGGAATGTGGTCACGCAACACACACTCGATCCGGCAGGGTCCGCCGAGCCGCTTTTGCAGACCGGAGACAACGGACTGCCAGGATTCGTCCCGCCAGTCTTCACCGGGCACAACACTGACTTCGATATGGTCGAGGGCCTGCTGCACGATCTTGAACTGCGCGACGCCCGGCGTGGCCCGCAGCACATAGATCACGGCCAGCGCATGCATGATGCGGCCGTCGGGCGTGACGATGAAATCGGTCTGCCGGCCCACGACGGAATCGAGCACGGCGAGGCTGCGCCCGCCCGGGTCGGCCCGGCTGCCGGCCTGCACCACATCGCCCGTCCGGTAGCGGATGAAAGGCTGCGCCTCGGATACCAGGCTGGTGATCACCGCCTCGCCCGTCTCGGCTGGCTGACCCGATTCGTCCAGCACCTCGATGATGTGCGTTTCGCTCATCTGCAACAGCACGCCGTCAGGTGATTCCAGCGCCATCAGCCCGGCATCCCGTGCGCCGTATTCCACTGCGGCCGGCACCCCGAATACCCGTTCGATCAACTCGCGCTGATGCGGAAACAGGGGTTCGCCCGTCGTCGCCACCACGCGCAAGGCCGGCAACTTCAGTGTTCGGCCGCGTGCTTCGGCGTGGGCAGCGAGCAGGGCCAGGCTGCTGGCGTAGCCGTAGATGGCCAGCGGGTTCCAGCACGCGATGGCATCGAGGTACTCGTCCATGCGCGCCGGCGACATTTCGAATGCATTCAGGAGCAGTTGGTTGACCAGACGATCGCGCAGGGTCTTGATGCGGTCGGTCTTGTTGAGCTCGACCGGTGCCCCCCACAGGTAGACTTCGCGGTCGCCGGGCTGCACGCCCCACCAGCGCCGTGCGCGCAGGCGCCCGGCGGCGTCGGCCGCCTGCCGGGCACGGCCGAAATGGAATATCAGCGGCTCACCAGAAGAGCCCCCCGTGGTGTAGGGAAACACGCCGCCGGGGGCGTCACGCCAGACCAGGCGGTCGACCTGCTCACGCGCATTGCGCTTGTCCATCGTCGGCAACCGCGCCAGATCCGCCAGCGACACGCTACCGTCACGTGTCGCCTCGGCCAGCCCCGCCGCCTGGATGCGTGCCGCATGCCAGGGGCTGTGTGCAAGCGCCGTCGCCAGTAGCTGGTTCAGGCGCACACGCTGCAATTCAGCCACCTCGGCCGGACTCCGCCACTGGCTCAGTTCGAGTTCAGCCAGCACCCGGAAAGTGGGCCGATGCAGGGCGGCTTCCTGCGCCCGGAAGATGCTACGGGCAAGCCAGCCGGGCACACTCATGGTTCATCTCCCTGCAAGGCTGCGAAGCGCGCCAGCAAGGCATCGCACAAGTCCGCAATTTCCGGCGCAATGCCTTCGGGTGCGCGGTGTTTGACTGAGCGGGCATGAATCCGTCCTGCAATGCGCGCGCTGAAATCCGGCAGGCCGACGAAATCATGGACACGCGCCACGGCCTCGAGCGGGTCCTGCACGAGGCGTTCGTAGAACAGCACCTTCACGCGCGGATCGGATTCGAGCTGCTGTTCAAAGAACAGCACATTGCGGTAGTACCACATGATCGCCGCACCCTCGGCTTCGCTGGCGTGGTCCCGCAACAGGCGAGTCAGCATGGCGCGGGTGTCGGCCGACATGCCGCGCCCACGCCAGTCGCTGCTGTCCCCCGCTGCCAGTCGTCGCCACTGCGGCACGAAATTGCCGAACGACTTGACTGCAGAATGCACGCTGTCGCGCCAGTCCCGCACGACCCACAAGGTTCTTGCGGGGGCGAATTCATCCATGAGGTGACGGATGCGATCCAGCTCGCACAGGGCCTTGATCACGAACACCGGGGCAGGAGAATGCGTTGCCAGTGCATGGATGGTCCGGATGTCGCGCATCTCGTAACGGTCGAAGGCGCGAGGGTCGGTCTCGTGATAGACATCGGTTGCCAGGCTCGCGTCGAATACGTCCATCAGCAGATTCGTGCCGGAACGCTGCATGCCCGCCACGAACACGTGCTGCGTCCGCTTGCGCGGCTGCATCCGCTGACGCAGTGCCTTGCCCAGACGCCAGGCGACATGGCGCATCCGGGTGACGAGGCTGCGCGCGTCGTGTCCGGTGGCGGGCGCGCTCATGACCGGATCTCTTCGGTTGCCGGGGACAGCGGATCACGCAGCAGCGGCGCAAACGCCCGCAACAGTTGCGCCACCCGCTTGTCCCACTGATTGTCCTGCGCATACGCGAGGATGGCCGCCCGGTTCCATTCAACCGTCAGGGCCTGATCGAGCGCCCCCGCCAGGGCATCGGCATCGCCGAACGGCACGATGGTGCCCAGCTCGGGACGGCACACCACTTCGGCATTGCCACCCACGTCGGTGCTGATCACCGGCAGCCCGCACGCCATGGCTTCGAGAAAGACATTGGCCCAGCCTTCGTTGCGCGTCGACAGGACAAAAACGTCGGCTGCGGACAAGGGCCATTTCAGTTCCGCCGGCGGCAGCGCACCCAGAAAATGCACCCGCGACGACACGCCCAGCCGGTCGGCCTGCGCAGCGAGTTCGGCCCGCATGTCGCCCTCGGGACTGGCACCGCCGACGATCAGGTAATGCAGGTCGGGATGTGCTTTCAGCAAACCCGGCAGGCAATCGATGACGCGATGCATGCCCTTGCGCTCGACCAGTCCGCCCACGGAGATCAGCACCTTCGCTGAGGCGGGCAGGCCCGCTTTCTGGCGAGCGACCGCGCGATCGACGGGATGGAACACGTCAGTGTCGACGCCGTTCCCCACGACCTCGGTCTTGTCGGGCGAGGCCCCGAGCTCGAGTGCCAGCCGGCGCAGCGAATCCGACACGCTGAAGATGCGCGTGGCGGCGCCCAGGGTCCGAACCAGACGGGGGCGCAGGACGGGATTCTTGCTGTGCGGGACTTCTGTGCCACGCAGGGTGAGGGTCACCGGCAAATCGAGCCAGCGGCCCAGCCGGGTGGCGGCTTCACCGTCCGGGTAGGCAAAGTGTGCGTCGATGAGTCGTGCGCCCTCGCTGCGCAGGCGACGCATGAGGCCCCATGTGGCCAGCGCCATCGACCAGCCATCCAGCCGGCGCAACACACCGGGGAGTGCCAGGAAGCGCGGGTGGTGGACAGTGATGCCCTGCTGGATTTCCATCGCGGGCGCGGCCGGCCGGTAACCGGGCCGGAACCGCCGGATCAGCCCCTGGCCGGGAAACCAGGCTTGCGGCGACACCACCACCAGCGAACGGTGGCGCGCCACGCGGAACATGCGCTCGCGGATGAACAGCCCCGCGCCGGGCCGAACGGCGCTGGGAAACAGCGAGCTGAACACCACCAGTTCAGCCAACGAAGGCCTCCCGCACGGGCTTCATCAGGCTGCCGTAGACACCCCGGTAGCGCGCCACGCTCGCCGCCCAGTTGCGCTCGGTTTCGACGAAGTGGCGGCCGTTCCGCCTGAGCGCGTCCCAGCCCTGCTCGTATTTCAGCAGCGCCACCACCTTGCTGGCGAGATCACCCGCCTGCCCGGCGCGGAACAGCACGCCGGTCCTCCCGTCCTGGATCAATTCCTTGTGGCCGCCCACATCGGAGGCCACCATCAGCCGCCCCTGCGCCATGGCTTCCAGCGGCTTCAGTGGCGTGACCAGTTCGGTCAGCCGCATGGGATGGCGCGCATACACCAGCACGTCGACCAGATCGTAGTAGCGGTTCACCTCGGCGTGCGGCACCCGGCCAGTGAAAATGACCTTGTCCGTGAGGTCGAGCGCCATCACCTGCTGCTTGAGTGCGGCTTCCTGCGGCCCGCCCCCCACGAGCAGGAGCTTCACGTCCGGCGTCTGTTTGAGGATGGCCGGCAGGGCGGCGATCAGGAGATCGAGCCCCTCGTAGGCATAGAACGAACCAATGAAGCCGAGTACACGACTCGCGCCCAGGCCCAGTTTCAACTTGAGCTCCGGATCGGCCCGCCCACCGGTTTCGAACTTGTCGATATCGACCGCGTTGGGAATGACCGTGATCTTGCCCGCCGGCACGCCGCGCGCCACCAGATCGGCACGCAGGCCTTCGCAGATGACCGTGACGGCGTCGGCCCGCTTCACCGCCCAGGTCTCCAGCGCACGCGTCAATCGGTAGCGCAGGCTGCCCTCGGTCGTGGTGCCGTGATCGACCGCTGCGTCTTCCCAGAATGCCCGGATTTCGTAGACCATCGGGATGCCGAGCTTTTTGCCGACTCGGATCGCTGGGATGCCGTCGAGCACCGGCGAATGCGCGTGGATCACGTCGGGTTGCAGTTCGCGCGCCAGCGGCAGCAGACGTTTTTCGATGGCCCCCATCACCGCAAACGGGTCGCCCCCCGGCAGGCGGGCCAGAAGGCCAGCGGGTTTGGGCGTGCGGTAGAAGTGCAGGCCGTCGGCGTCTTCTTCCGCCACCGTGCAGTCGAGCTGCTTGGGGCCGGACAGATGGAAGGTCTCCCAGCCGAGCTTGCGCTGCTCGCGCAGGATGGCGGCACTGCGAAACGTATAGCCGGAGTGCAGCGGCAGGGTGTGATCGAACACGTGCAGGATTTTCATCGTCATGCGGCCTGGCGTGCGTCCTCGTTCATGCCCAGCACCTGGCCCAGGAAGGCATCGAACATCAGCACCGTCCACAGGATCACCGAGTAATCGCGGCGACCGGACTGGTGGGCCTCAACCACTTCACGCAGGTAGCCCTGGTTGAAGAGCCCGGTCGACGCTAGGCGTTCACCCAGCACCACACCCTTGATGGTGGCGGCGAGCGGGCCGCGGAACCAGGCAGCCAGCGGCACGGAAAAGCCCATTTTCTTGCGGTACAGCACGTCATGCGGCAGATAGGGTTCCATCGATTTTTTCAGCAGGTACTTGCCTTCGGTACCGTTGAGCTTGAGGTCGGTGGGCAAGCCCGACACCCAGCCCATGAGTTCATGGTCGAGCAGCGGTTCGCGCACTTCGAGCGCATGCGCCATGCTGGCGCGGTCGACCTTGGTGAGGATGTCGCCGACCAGATAGGTCTTCATGTCGAGGTATTGCACCAGCGAAAGCGGGTCGTCGGTGGGGGCCACGGCCGCGTGACGGCGCAGCACTTCCACGGCTTCGTATCCCTGGAGCTCGCGCTTGAACGCGGGCGAGAACAGTTGCTTGCGCTGCGCATCGGTCAGCAGCGACACGCCATGGAAATAGCCCTCCACCGTATCGCGCGCCAGCGCCTCGAAGGTGGTCTTGGCACGGAATACCTTGGGTGCCCAGTCGGCCTTGGGATAGAGCCGGCCCAGTGCGCCGAAGAGCGGCCGGCGCAGCATCAACGGCAGCGCCGAACGCATGCGCTCCTCGTAGCGGAACCAGCGGTAGCGCCGGTAGCCGGCAAAGTGCTCGTCGCCGCCGTCGCCGGACAGCGCGACCTTGACGTGTTTTCTGGCCAGCTCGCACACCCGGTAGGTGGGCAGGGCGGACGAGTCGGCATAGGGTTCGTCGTACACGCTGGCGAGTTGATCGACGAGGCTGAAATCGTCTGCGGCAACGGTCTCGACGTGATGGGTGGTCTTGTAGCGGTCGGCCACCTGTTGCGCGAATTCGATTTCATTGAAGGCCGGATCGTCGAAGCCGATCGAGCAGGTATTGACCGGCGTTTTCGACTGGGTGGCCATCATCGCCACCACGGCGCTCGAATCGACACCGCCGGAGAGGAACGCGCCCAGCGGCACGTCGGCAATCATGCGCAGGCGGATGGATTCCTGCATCCGTGCAATCAGTTCGGCCTCGGCTTCCGCCTCGTCCTTGACTGACACGGGCGTGAACGGCATGTCCCAGTATTGTTTCGGCAACGCGCGGGCCTCGCCGCGCTTGAGGGTCAGGGTATAACCGGGCGGCAGTTTGTAGACGCGCTTGAAGATGGTGCGCGGCTCGGGCACATAGCCATAGGCAAAATATTCCTCGACGGCCAGCGGGTCGATATCGCGCGCGAGGCCAGGATGCGCCATCAGTGACTTGAGCTCCGAGCCGAAGATGAATTCGCCCGTTTCGAGGAAGGCGTAGTACAGCGGTTTCACCCCGAAGCGGTCGCGCACCACGAACAGCGTCTGCTGGTTGCGATCCCACAGTGCAAAGGCAAACATGCCGCGAAAGCGCGCCACACAGGCTTCTCCCCAGGCTTCCCAAGCGTGGACGATGACTTCGGTGTCGGAGTGGGTGCGGAAAGTGTGGCCCAGGGCTTCGAGCTCGGGCACGAGTTCCTGAAAGTTGTAGATTTCGCCGTTGAACACGACGACGACCGAGCCATCCTCGTTGAACAGCGGCTGCTGGCCGGTGGACAGGTCGATGATAGACAGCCGCCGGTGGCCCAGTCCCACGCCCGGTTCCAGATGCAGGCCGCCTTCGTCGGGGCCGCGATGGAACTGCGTTTCGTTCATGCGATGGAGCAGCGCGCGTGGAATCTCGCTCGCTTCACGGGTATCGAAAATGCCGGTAATGCCGCACATGGTATGAGTCAGGTTCCTGTCGAGTTTTCGCGCGAGTCGGCGGCCTTCCAGCGTCCCAGGGTGTGATCGTAGACCGTGGCATAGGCCTCGGCCATGGCCGGGATGCTGAAACGCGCCTCCGCCTCGCGGCGGGCGGCGTCGCCCTGTACCCGGATCGTTTCGGGTGCCTCGCCGTATTCCAGCAAGGCCTGTGCCATATCGGCCACGTCGCCGGCCCGGACCAGCCGGCCATGGCCGCTGTCGACCAGTTCGACGTTGCCACCCACCGCCGTGGCGATCACGGGCAAGCCGGTGGCCAGCGCCTCCAGTATGGTATTGGAGATGCCCTCGTTTTTCGAGGGCAGCACGAACACGTCGAAGGTGCGCATGAGATCGGCAATGTCATGGCGTTCGCCCGGCAACCAGGCGAACCGGGCCAAGCCGGCTTCATCGAGCCGGCGCTGGCAGGCGGCACGGGCCAGGCCCTCGCCCACGATGACCAGACGCGTGCCGCCGGCCAGCGCGGGGGCCTGCCGGTGCAGAAGGAGGTAGGCCTCGACCAGCGCGGGATAGTCCTTGACCTCAACCATGCGTCCCACCGAACCGAACACCAGGCTGTCGGCATCGGCAAAACCGGCCGGCAGGCCTTCTGGGCGCGCGTCTGCGCGGGGGCGGAATTTTTCGCCATCGACGCCGTTGTAGATCTGGTGCAGCTTGCGCAGCGGCACGCCAATCTGCAGGCGCAGCCAGGTTTCGAGGTCGCGGCTCACCGCAATGTAGTTCGACACGAACGGCCGCGCGGCGCGGCGCAGCAGGTTGTATTTCCAGTTTTGCCCATACAGGTCGAACACGTCGCGGCCGTGCTCGCCATGCACCGTGGCACGGATGCCCGCTGCGGCCGCGACGAATTGCGCTTCGAGCGCAGCCAGGTTGCGCGTGTGGACGAGATCGGGTTTGAGGTCGCGCAGCAGTCGCCAGAGTTTTTTTGTCCACCCCAGGCCGTGCCCGGGCGCACGATGCAGGGCATGGAAATCGACGGGCTGGGCCTGGATGCGATGGCGAAAATCACCGTAGTCGGTGAGCGCGATCACGCTGTGGCGGAAGCGCTCGGGCGACAGGGTGTTGAACAGGTTGACCATGCCGTTTTCCATGCCGCCGGTGTCGAACCGGTGGACGATGTGGACGACGTGCGCGGTCACGGAGCCTCGACGGTGGCCAAGGCGCGGGCGATCGCAGGTTGCATCTCGGCCGCAAAGCGGGCGAGCGTCGCACGCGCCGCTTCGGTCGATTCCGCATCGTCGTAGGGCGTGGCGATCAGCACCGATGCACCGTCGTCTCGCGCACCGCGCACGCGGTCGAAAGCCAGCACCAGCTTGGCGTACTGGTCGTTCACCGTAGGCTGGCCATTGACGACGTTCCACTGCCAGACCAGCAGGCGCTGGCCGTCCGCGCCGCGCATCCTGGCCTGGCGCACGGGATGGAGCTGGCCGGCGATGTCCACCGTGGTCAGGGTTTCACCCACATTCGACCAGTGCGGATCCTTCTGCTTGATCATGAAATTCTGCGAATTCACCAGCTCGGCGTCCTGACGCTGGGTCGCGTAGTAATTGATTTCGATCAGGACGGGCTGCTGGTCGCGTACGAACTGATCACGCGCCTGCCGGTCGGCCCCCACCCAGTGGGGCGTCCAGGTGGTGAAAGCCGGGGCGGGCTGCCAGCCGGATGCGGCCTCGACCGTCAGCGTGGGCATGGACGGCAGGGGACGGGACGCCAGCCAGCTGGCGTAGAGGGGTGCCACCGCAACCAGCAGCGCCGCCACCGCCGCAGCCGGCATCACGCCCATGCGGGCAGCACGCGAGCGGCTCAGGGGTCGCGCAGGCACGGCAGGCTCGGGCTGGTCGTCTTCGCGCCAGAAACTGCCGATCCAGAACAGCAGCAGCATGACAAATCCGAAAAACACCCAGCCGTAGATGTAATGGTCCACCCCCAGCGCGAGTTTCATGTCCGACAGGTGCGCGATCATCACAATCATGTAGGCGCGGCCACTGTTGGCGAATATCGGCACGATGAGCGCAGCAATGGAAAACAGCACGCGACGCTTCCAGGACCGATAGGTGAGATAGGCATAGAGCACGCCGAGCGTGACCGAGGCGATGAGGTAGCGCAGGCCCGAGCAGCCCTCGACCACCGACCAGTCGCCGCTGGGGATGCTGAAGAACATGCCTTCGCGGTAGACGGGAATGCCGGTCGCCTGGAGCATCGCCACGGTGAAATCGGCCGTCACGCCCATCAGCGGCTGGATCAGGAATTCCCCCACCGGCACGGCGAAGAACAGGAACATCAGGGGAAAGAACAGCGCCCACACCACAGCCCAGCCCAGCACGGCCCATACCGCAGTGATCAGGATGGCGATGAAGGCATATTGCGCCACCACATTCACGCTGCCCGCGTCCGCCAGCAGCCAGCCGGCAGCCGCTACCGCCAGGGCCAGCAACCCACGGCCATCAGGATGCGGGGTGAGCGTTGCCAGCGCCTCGCGCCGCCGCCAGATCAGCCACAGACTGATGGGGAAAATGAGGTAGCCATGCGCGAAGGTCTCGGAGCGTTCCCAGACTTCGGCCATGGAGAAAAAGGTGGGCCAGAGCAGCACAAAAACCACAGCCACCACGGCAGACATGGCCAACCCTGCGCGCATCCAGCTGGACGGGGTGGCGGAAATCGAATCGGACAGGGGTTTCATACGGGGCAGATCTCCAGCGAACCGCGCGCGGCAGCGGTGGCGTCCAGCGACGCCTCCACCGCAGCCAGATTGCGCGTCCAGTCGTAACGTTCGAGTATGCAGGCACGGGCCTCGGGATTGCGCACAGGCTGGCGCGCACAGGCGATCACGCTGGCTGCAAATTCGGTTGCATCATGAGCAAGTGTGTAATCCCGGCCGGCCTCTGCACGGATGCCCTCTGCCGCCTGCGGGCTGGTGACGACCGGACAGGCCATGGCCATGGCCTCCAGCACCTTGTTCTGCACCCCGCGCGCGATGCGCAGCGGTGCAACGGCACACACCGCATGGGCCAGATAGGGCCGCACGTCGGGCACGCTTCCGGTCACGATCACGCCTGGCTGGCGGGCGAGCGCCAGCACGGCATCACTGGGCCGGCTGCCGACAATGACAAAGCGTGCAGCCGGTACGGCATCGTGGATGGCGGGAAACATGCGCTCGGCAAACCAGGTGACGGCGTCGACGTTGGGCCAATAATCCATGGCCCCGGTGAACACGATGGCGCGCTCATCGGCTTTGAACGGGCTGTCGTGCGCCAGATCAGGCGAAAAATACGCTGCATCGACACCGTTCTCGAAAGCCCCGATCCGGTCGGCGGCCTCCGGTACGCGGGTTCTCAGGAGTGCAGCCTCATCCTGCGAAACCAGCAGGGTCGCATCGAACCGGCGCGCCGTGTCGGCTTCCCACTCGGCCAGTTTCCTCCCCTCGCGCGCATAGACCCAGGACAGGGGCCAGCGCTGGGTCGAGGCATATTGCGTCCACTTGTCGGAATCGACGTCGACCATGTCGAGCACGCGTTTTTCCAGCGGAGGCATGAACTGCGCCATGGCAGAGGAAAAAGCCAGGCCATGCGAAACTGTACCGGCTTGTGCCAGGGCATGTGCCCACGCACGCAAGCCGGCATGGCGGTAGTACGGCAGGGTCAGGGCTTTGCCCGACAGCAAACCGGAGAGGCTGGCCAGCCTGGCGCGGCGCGTGTTCAGCGGCACGAGCTTCACTGACGCACAGTAGGGGGCCAGCGCCTCCGCATACTGCCAGTCATCCGGATCGTCCACGAATGCGCCGAGATGAATCTCGTAGCGTTGCGACAGGTGCCGCAGCAGATGGAACGAGCGTATCTTGTCACCCTTGTTGGGCGGAAACGGGATGCGGTGCGCGAGAAAGAGCAGGCCCGGTTTCATGCTCAGCCGAGCTGCTTGACGATATGCGGCCCGATCACATTGGCCAGCGGCAGCGGCAGTTTCTTCCAGGCCTGGATGAAAAGACGATATTTGGGATTGAGCGGGTTGATCTCGGGCATCGTCCGGTCGCCCACCAGGAAATATTCGTAGTAGAGCGGCGTAGCCTCGAAGCCCCAGTTTTTCTTGAAGTCGAAGGAGCCGGTGCCGTGCTTGCTGCGGCCGAAATCGAACACCTTGAGCCCACGTTCGCAGGCGCGCCGCATCAGATCCCAGTACATGAAATCGTTGCCGGCAACTGCACGCGCAGCGTCCGTGCCGCCCCCGTAATAGGGCAGGACTTCGTCGCGGAAATAGAAGGACATCACGCTGGCGATCAGCTCACCTTCGCGCACGATGGTCAGCACCTCGCAGTCGTCGCCAAATTCCGTCTTGAGCAGGCGGAAGAACTGGCGCGAGAAAACCGGGGTGCCCAGCCGGTGCACACTGGCCGAATAGGCCCGGAAAAAACGCTCGGTATCCAGGTCGATCTCACCCGTGAGCCCGGCCTTGATGCCCTTGCGAACCATGGCGCGCTGCTTGCGCGGAATGGCATTCATGTTGGCTTCGACTTCGGGCTGGATGGCTTGCTTGAAGGTGACGTAGAGCGACTTGGTCGGCCACTCGGGATGCTGCACCGTCTGGTTGCGGTATTCGAGCGCACCGACCTTGAGCTGGACGGCGAGCGACTGGGCTGCGCTGTCGAGTGCGCGCCTCGCATCGTCGTCATCGGCGACGATGCCGCCATAGGCGCAAAACGGCAAGGACCCCAGACTGTGGCCGAACACCCGGCTTTTGATTTCGGCCAGCGGCAGCACACCGACGATATCACCCGCCCGTTCTGCCAGGAGAAAATGCGTGCGATGGCCAAAAGCCTGCTGGATGACACGCTGCCAGCCGGCCCGGTGGAAGAAGGTGGCATCCGGATGCGCAAGCACGTAGGCATCCCAGCGTGCCCGGTCGGTCTCGACCAGTGCACGCACCTTGACTGCGGCCCCACTGGCAATCGGGGCAAACGTTTCGGCGGGCATGTTCACTGCGGCGTGAGGAAAACGCGATCGACGCGATCCCATTCAAAGTCGTTGAAGAGTTGTTGCAGTCTGCCCGGCATGCGTTGCAGATTGACGTAATGGCGGAAGCGCGTCTTGGCGGACAGACCGGACTGGCGCGGCTGGTCGGCATCGACTTCCCAGGGGTGGAAATAGAACATGCACGGCGCGCGATCCTGTTCGTTGACGCGGCGCAGCATCCAGCGCGACAGTGCATACGGCAGCAGGCGGAACCAGCCGCCACCGGCTGCCGGCAGGTTGCGGCCCATCATGGGCACCGTCGTCGGCGGCAGTTCGAGGATGCCCGATTCACCGTTGGGTCGATGCGGAAAGCGTGGTGCATCCGGCATGCCGTAATGGTCGTGCTTGACCGGGTAAATGCTGGAACTGTAGATGTAGCCGGCGTTTTCCAGCTCGCCCACGGCCCACCAGTTTTGATGGTTGATGGAAAAACTGGGCGCGCGATAGCCGCGCACCGCCACTGCACCGATGTCTTCGAGGATGCCCTTGGCGCGCACGATGTCGTCGCGGAATTGCGCCGGCGTGAGATCGCTGGCGCGCTGGTGGCCATAGCCATGGCTGGCGAGTTCGTGCCCCCCCTCGACGATGCGGCGCACCACCTGCGGATGACGCTCGGCAATCCAGCCCAGGGTGAAGAAGGTGGCCTTGGCACCGGCCTCGTCGAGCAGCGCCAGAATCAGGTCGACGTTGCGTTCCACGCGGCACGGCAGGCTATCCCAGTCTTCACGACGGATATGCGGCGCAAAGGCTGAAACCTGGAAATAGTCCTCGACATCGATGGACATGGCGTTCTTCATCACGCAGCCCTCAATCCTTTCTGCATCGGCAGCCAGCCCTTGAGGGCATGGGCAATGCGCATGGCCGCGCGGCCATCCCAGTATTCCGGAATGCGGCCACGCTTGCCGCCGTTGGCCATCACGTCGTCGAACGCCTGGCGAATCGCAGTGGGTGACGGGCCGACCAGGGTATTGGTGCCTTCGTCGATCGTGATCGGTCGCTCGGTGTTTTCGCGCAGGGTCAGGCAGGGCACGCCCAGCGCCGTGGTTTCTTCCTGCAGGCCACCGGAATCGGTGAGCACCAGTTTCGCATCGCGCATCAGGCCCAGCATTTCCAGATAGCCCACGGGCGGCAGCACGCGCAGGCCATCGAGCTTGTCGGTCAGGCCGAATTTTTCGATATTGGCACGGGTGCGCGGATGCAGCGGTGCCACCACGGGCAGTTGACGGTTGATTTCGGCAATCACCCCCAGCAGGGCGGCGAGCGTGTCGGGTTCGTCCACATTCGACGGACGGTGCAGCGTCAACACGGCGTATTCCTCCACGGCGGACCCAAGCGTGGTGGCCGCCGGCACGGCACGCGCGAGATTGCGGTGCAGGGTGTCGATCATGACATTGCCGACGAATACCACCCGCGCCGGGTCGATGCCTTCGCGCGTCAGGTTCGCCAGAGCGCTCTTTTCCGTGGTGAAGAGCAGATCGGACAGTTGGTCCGTGAGGACGCGGTTGATTTCTTCCGGCATCGCGCGGTCGTAGCTGCGCAGGCCGGCTTCGACGTGGATGACCCTCACCCCGCGCTTGGCCGCCACCAGGGCGCAGGCAATCGTGGAATTGACATCCCCCACCACCAGAACAGCCTGAGGCTGGACGCGGTCGAGCACCGGCTCGAAACGCTTCATCACTTCAGCCGTCTGCACGGCATGGCTGGCCGAGCCGACTTCAAGGTGATGGTCGGGCTGGGGGATCCCCAGGTCGGCGAAGAAGCTGTCGCTCATGGCGGCGTCGTAATGCTGGCCGGTGTGCAGCAATTGCGCGGCGATGCCGGTCTCGGCCAGCGCGGCCATGACCGGTGCGATCTTCATGAAATTTGGGCGCGCGCCTGCGACGCACAGTACTTGGGTCATGGTGTGCAAACCTGACAATCAGTGCGTGAACTCACGCGCATCGGGTTCCGACCCGTTTTCGTCTGCGGCATGGCGCTCGCTCACGGTATAGAGAATCTTGCGCACGATCGGCAGGATGCGATTGACCGAACGTTCGACCTGCTCGATACGCCCAGCGAGACGTGCCATCTCCTCGCTGCCCATGCCCACTGCCGTAGCCGAAGACGGTGCGGCAACGCCCGTTGCCCCGTGGAAATCCTGGTGTGCGATTTCGTTCTTGAGATCGGCAATGACTTCGTTGACTTCGACTTCACCAAAATGGCTTTTCTCTTCGAGAAATCCAAACAGCAGAAGCCGGTCGCAAGTGGTGTTGATGCGGCGCGGGATGCCGCCCGTGAACCGGTGAAGGGCCGCAAACGCGCCCTCGTCGAAACTGGGCACCCCCTGCCAGCCCACGGTGTGCAGGCGATGCTCGATGTAGCCGCGCGTCTCGTCCGGATCGAGCGGGCCCAGGTGATACGAGGCCACGACACGCTGGCGCAACTGCTGCATGTCCGGGCTTTGCAGGATGCCGCGAAATTCGGGCTGCCCCAGCAAAAATGTCTGGATCAGCGAGCGTTCGTTGTTCTGGAAATTGGACAGCATCCGCAACTCTTCGACTGCGCGCTGGGTGAGGTTCTGCGCTTCATCCACCACTAGCAGGACACGCTTGCCCTGCCGCGTTGCCGCGCCGAGGAAGTCTTCCAGATTTTTCAGCAGCGCAGACTTGGACAGGCCTTCGTGCTGCATGCCGAAGGAGGCCGCCACACTGCGCAGGGTGTCTTCAGCATCCAGCTGAGTGGACACCAGCTGCGCTGCGACGAGATTGTGGGCTTCGAGCTGACGGAAGAGATTGCGCACCAACGTCGTCTTGCCGGCCCCCACTTCACCCGTGATGACGATGAAGCCCTCTCCCAGCGACAGGCCGTAATCCAGATAGGCCATCGCCCGCTTGTGCCCCTTGGACCCGAAGAAAAAACGCGGGTCGGGATTCAGCTGAAAAGGCTTGGCACTGAAGCGATAGTAGTCTTCGTACATGGGCAATCCGATCTAGTGAGGCACGTCAGCAATTCCTGACAGACGAAGCAACGGCCATGCCACAGAGCAAAACAGCTTAGAAGCGCATGTTCATCGATGCCGAGAGGCTGTTCTCGGTGAAGTCGGCGTTGGCGATGTTCGAATCCCGTTGTTGATGACGGTAGTTCAACGCTCCGCTGAGGTCTTTGCCGAACTGGTGGAACATGCCCAGGTTCAGGCTGGCCGTATCGTCATCGCGATTGGTGGGCGTACCGAGCTGCACCGAGGTGGCGCTGTTGCGCGTATAGCCCAGGTTGGCGTTGGCCGTCGTGCGCGGCGTCAAACGGTAACTGACGGTGCCGCTGATCCCTTGGGTCATGTCTTCCGCATCGTTGACTGCCTGATAGAGACGGCGGGTATCGAACACGGAAATCCCCACGCTGGTGCGCGGGCCCAGTCGCCAACTCCAGCCTGCATTGAGGCTCTTGATGATGTACACCCCGTTATTGAGGCTGGCGTCACCCAGACCAAACGGCGTCAGGTCGGCGGGGGTCAGCCCCAACTGGGTGTAAAACTGACTTACGTAGGTACCCGGCAGGGGAATGGTGCAACTCGTCTGACCGGGCGGGGGCGTAAAGTCTGATGTCTCAAACAACTGCCCGCCGCACACCCAGAAAATGCGGCTACTCTGGTCCTGGAGTTGTTGGCTGACATCGCTGACGTCTTCGTAATAACGAATATTCCAGTTCGAGGCGCGAGTACGGTATGCGCCAGAAAGACTGAAGGTACGGCCAAAATAACGCTCACCCGCCGATGCCTCGACACTGGTTCGCTGATTGGGTGCCCAGCCGAACCCCGCGCTGTATGAACTGCCTTCGGCATCGGCCGCACTGAGGTAATCGTTCTTGTCTTCACCGTAGGTGGCGAAAACCCGGAATTTACGGCTCAGGGCATAGCCCAGGGAAAGCGTGGCGCGTTCGAACGTGCTATCGCGTGTAGCACCCCGGTTGTTGGCCTCACGGATCGAGTAATCGATTCCCCAGCTCAGGTCATTGAAACGCGAGCCACTGGTCAGGCCAGCCGTCAGCGAATTGGTCACAGAATTGGATATCGAGTTGGCTGCGTCGTCACCAAAGATCGCCCCGCCTGTAGTCAGGCGCGCACGCGCAGTGGCAAACGACCCGAACCGTTTCACCAGATGGGGGCTCAGGGTATACACACTGGTCGTCGCGCGATTGCTGTCATTGACACTCGCGTCGGCAGGCGAGCCGAAAAGTGAAACCAGGTTCTGCGATACGTTTGCGGAACCATCGATGAAGAGCAAATCTTCAACCAGCTCGGCTTTGCCTATCGCGCCCAGGCGATGGTAGATATCGTTGGAGTTGTCTTCGCCAAAACGGGTCACCGCCGACAACCCATACGTCATGCTGGCCTGCACCCGCCTTGATCCGCTGGAAGTCAGCGTGAATGCAGGCGTGGCGGTCAAACTCAGTTCGTCCTCGGGATTCGAGCTGCTTTGGTTGGCGTTATCAGAATAGGTCGCCGACACACCGACGCTGGGTGCAAAACGCCAGTCCAGCGCCTGCGCATCCGCTGCAAAACCCAACACCATGAAAACAGAAAAAGCTCCCGCCAGGGGAGCTTGTCCTTTTCGATCCCCTCTCGCCTTGCTGGCGAGAGGTTTACTTGCCGTAACTGCCATAGTAACCATAGTAGTAGTCTGCACCTGGCGTGGGTGTGGTCTTGTTGAGCAACATCCCCACCACCTCGCACGACTGAATGTGTGACAGCGCCTCGCGCACTGCCTCCTGAGAGGTTTTTTCAGCCTCGACCACCATCACGATCTGCCCCATGTGCGTGGCCAGCACGCTGGACTCACTGGTAGCCAGGAGAGGCGGGGAATCGAAGAGGATTATACGGTCTGGATAACGATTCCCGATATCTTCGACCAGACGCGTCATGGCCGCGCTGGCCAGAAGCTCGGTTGCGCGCTTGTAGGTGCGCCCGGCCGGCAGCACGGTCAGTTTGGCGATATCCGTCTTGATCAGGACGTCCGACAGCTTCAGATCCTTGTCCTGCAGAACGTCCAGCAGCCCCTTGTCGACGTGAATCCCCAGGTATTCCGGCACGCGCGGCTTCGCCACGTCGGCATCGATGAGCAGAACGGTGCGGTCCATCTCCATGGCCATCGAGATGGCGAGGTTGATGGCACAGAAGCTCTTGCCCTCGCCTGGCAATGAACTTGTGACCATGATGAGGTTGCCGTTCTTGACACGCGAAGCCCCTTGCCCGAAGGCGTTGGCGATGAGCGGGCGCTTGATGATGCGGAATTCTTCGGCGATCTGGGTTTTTTCGGCATCGGGCGCAACCACGCCCATGCGATGCAGCCGCGCCAGATTGATCGACTGAACCTGGCTATTGCCTTCGGAGGGCGCCTCCTGGTCGGGCGAGATGAACATGGGCTCGACCGGCGTGGCCACGAAAGGGGCCGCATGCTTGCTCTGTTGCTTGGCCAGCGCGCTTTCGATCATGCTGGCATCCGGCACAGGAGCCTGACTCGCGGGCGGAACGGCAGCAGATCGCGGCGCGCCCATTCCGATCTTTCCGGCTGCTTTCTCGATAATGCTCATAGTCTCTCCTAGCCTGCCCGCGACATGATCAGCTGCAGGATCATCACGCCACCATATGCTGCAATCAAACTACCCAGCGCAGTCAGATAGGTGAGCAGGCCTTTGCGTTTACGCCGTCTGGTCTCATCGGTTTCCACGCGAGACACGCCACCCAGCAAGGGCAGGCCCGTCAGTTCGCGCAGCGCACGCCGATCAGTAACCGTACGGCGCAACTGGCTCAGCAGGAACGCGACTGCAACACCCGCCAGCAAGCCAACGACAGTTACCACAGACAACAACAGGGGGCGGTTGGGCCAGGCCGGCTGACTGGGCACAAAAGGCGGATCGATCACACGGAAATCGACGGTATCGGTCTTGCTCTCCACCTCACCCGACATCGTCACCGATTCGCGGCGTTTCAGCAGCGCATCGTAGTTTTGCCGGTAGACATCGTAATCACGTGTCAGCTGGGTGTATTCCTGCTCCACCTGGGGAATCATGTTGGACGCGTTGCGCAATTCGGACAAACGGCGCTGATACTCGCCCACGCGCGCGTTGAGCGAAGCAACCGTGGCATCCGCTTCGGCAATGGCAATGGTCAACTGCTGATAAACCGGATTCTGGATCTTGGCACCGGCCGGATCGGCCTTGCGGGCAGCCAGTTCGGCTTTCTTCTGTTGCTCCAGCTTTTCGATCAGGCGCTTGGTTGCCTGAATGTCCGGGTGGAGGTCTGTGTATTGCAGGCGGAGCTGGTCCATCTGCTTTTCCAGCGCCTGGATACGACCATCGATCTCGCCGTTGGTCGACATGGCGGCCGCAGCGGCTGTGAGTTCGGGTTCTTCATCCGTCAACTGGCGTTTCAGCTGGTTGCGACGGTTGACCGCCTCCTGCTGGTCAAGCTGGGCCTGCCGCAGCTGTGCAGACGTTTCCGCCAGCTTGGCGTAGTAATCCCCACCCTGCCCCGGCATCATCCCGATGTGCTTCTGCTTGAATTCCTTGAGCGCGTTCTCCGAATCGGTCAACTTCTGCTGGTATTGCTGCAGCTGCTCTTCGATGAAGCGCTGGGAACTGGAAATGTCCTGGCGTGTTTTGCCCAGACTGCTTTCAACAAAGATGGTCAACAGGGACTGCACAACTTTCTTGGCCAGATCACCATTCGCGTCCTGGTAGCTGATGGTGTAGAGATTTTCCCGCCCGGCATCGGCAATCGAAATCTTCTCTGCCAGATCGTTCAGCATTTCTTCAGTCTGCTCGGGCGTCTTGGCTTTCACATCCAGATCGGTCATGCGGGCAACCTTTTCCAGCGTGGGGCGGCTGACGAGCTGACGGGTCATCAGCTTGATCTGCTGCTCAACATTGGGCTCGGCAGCCAGTCCGGAAAGCAGGGGCTTGAGCAGGGTCTGCGTATCCACATAGACCCGTGCAGACGCCTGGTAACGATCCGGAATGATCATGACCCACGTCCAGCCGACGATGCATATCAGCCAGGCGACCGCCACGCCCCACCAGCGACGACGCCAGGCGGCTTTGGCATATCCGAGTATTTGCTGCAATAACAGATCCATGCGGGCAATCCATCAAAAAACGCTGCGTCACGCAGCGTTTTGAACTAAAGGTCAGAACAGGCTTTCCGGCACCACCAGTACGTCACCCGGGCGCAATTCGACGTTGGCCGAAATGTCGCCGTTCTTCAGCAGGTCTTCGAGGCGTACGCCGAACTGCTGCGGTTTGCCATCGATCACACGAAGGATGTAAGCCTTGTTGCCGGCAGCAAAATCGGTGATGCCGCCCACCTGGATCATCAGGTCGATCAGGCTCATCTTTTCACGGTAGTTGAGTGCCTGCGGCTTGGCGGCTTCACCCAGCACACGAATCTGCTGATCGAAGGGGCCCACGCCACCGGCCACGATCACCGTGACGATCGGCTCCTGAATGTACTTGGACAGCGCTTTTTCGATGTCTCGCGCGAGTTGCGTCGGGGTTTTGCCCGAAGCCTGGATATCCTCGACCAGATTCATGGTCATCTTGCCGTCGGGACGCACCGGGAAGGACCCGGTCACCTCGGGATTGCGCCAGACAAACACCTGTACCGAATCACCCGGACCGACAAGATAATTCCAGTCGTAGCCCCCGGACTGCGCCGGCGCAGGCGGATAGGTCGGCGTGCTGGAGCAGCCCGCCATGACAGCCACGGCCGCAACCAGGGTGCCCCGCGCGATATGCTTGTTGATGGTGAACATGCCCACTCTCCCTTATCCAGTTGATCTGCGAGGCATTATGCCAGAGCAGCGTCAAAATCCCGTTTAACACACCGCACCGCAAGCAAACCACGCGCCAGCTACCAAACCCCGGCCGGCCGGCCCTTGTCGCCCGCCGGGCACACTCACGCCGTCGGCGCTTCGACACTGCTGTCGTAAGGCCGACGCCGGGCACGGTATCATGGCAGGATGAACGCCGCCCGCATCGATTCGCTCGACACCCTTCGCAGGCGTATTCGTGCCTTCGCCGAGGCACGCGCCTGGACGGATTACCACACCCCCAAGAATCTGGTGATGGCGCTGACTGTCGAAGCAGCCGAGTTGCAGGAACCGTTCCAGTGGCTCACGCCCGAACAGAGTCTGGCTCTGGGTCCCGAGCAGCACGAGGCGGTCCGTCAGGAAATCGCCGATGTGTTGATCTATCTGACCCGGCTGGCCGATCTGCTGGATATCGATCTGCTCGATGCCGCTGCGGACAAACTCGAAATCAACGCCCGCAAGTATCCGGTCGACAAGGCGCGCGGCAATGCCCTCAAATATTCGGAACTGCCCCAAGATGACTGATTCCCACTTCAAGCACCACGTCTTCTTCTGCACCAACCAGCGCGAGGACGGTGCCAAGTGCTGCGGTGAGTCTGGCGGCCAGGCCATGCGCGACTACCTCAAGAAGAAGGTCAAGCACGCCCACCTCAACGGCCAGGGCAAATGTCGCATCAACAGTGCCGGCTGCCTGGACCGCTGTGATGAAGGCCCCTTGCTGGTCGTCTATCCCGAGGGCATCTGGTACACCTACGTGGACGAGACCGATATCGACGAGATTTTCGAGCAGCACCTCAAGCAGGGCCGGATCGTCGACCGCCTTCAGCTGAAGTGAAACGCTACAAACTCCGCATTCCGATTTCGGTCGGCCGGCTGGAAACCGTGATCGACGACCCGGAAACCGAACGCCGGGGCCTGCTGCTGGTCGCTCACCCCCACCCCCTGCACGGCGGCAGCCTGGAGAACAAGGTGGTGACAACGCTCGCCCGCGCCGCCAACGAAGCGGGCTGGGTCAGCGTCCGGCCGAATTTCCGGGGTGTGGGCATGAGCGACGGCAACTTTGACGCCGGCGTAGGCGAAACCGACGACCTGCTGACGGTCACCCGCTTTGTGGAAGCCAGCTATCCCGGCCTGCCCTGGGTATTGGCCGGCTTTTCCTTCGGCGCGTATGTCCAGCACCGCCTGCGTCAGCAGCTCGACGCCCGCCGCCTGATTCTGGTTGCGCCTGCAGTCACCATGTATGAGTTCGACCCGGTGCCGGCGGACACGGTTGTGATCTTCGGCGACGCCGACGAACTGATTCCACCCGCCGCCATCCGCCTGTGGGCCGACCAGCATGGCCTGACTTCCCGGATCATCCCCGAGGCTGGCCATTTTTTCCACGGCAAGCTTGCGGAACTGAAGCAGAGTTTTGTTGAATCCTGCCCATGCTGACCGTCACCGGCCTGTGCAAGCGTTACGGCAATACCGATGTGGTGCGGGGGCTCGACCTGCACGTCAGGCGCGGCGAGTGCTTTGGCCTGCTGGGCCCCAACGGGGCGGGCAAGACCACCACTCTGCGCCTGTTGCTGGGCCTCATCGAGCCCGACGCGGGCAGAATCGAACTGGCCGGTATTCCCGTGCCTGAACGGGCACGGGAAGCACGCATGAAGATCGGCGTGGTGCCGCAGATGGACAATCTCGACCCGGATTTTTCGGTGCGTGAGAACCTCATCGCCTACGGTCGCTATTTCGGCATGTCTCGCGCCGCCATCAGCACGCGGGTCCCCGAGCTGCTCGATTTCGCCGGCCTGGCCAGCAAGGCCGACGCCCAGATTGCGCAACTGTCCGGCGGCATGAAGCGGCGCCTCACGCTCGCCCGCGCGCTGGTGCACGACCCCGACATTCTCTTTCTCGACGAACCGACCACCGGCCTCGACCCGCAGGCACGGCATCTCATCTGGCAGGGCCTGCGTCGTCTGATCAACGCCGGCAAGACCATCGTGCTCACCACCCACTTCATGGACGAGGCCGAGCGGCTGGCCGACCGGCTCGCCATCCTCGACCACGGTCGGGTCGTAGTCGAGGGTGCCCCACGCACGCTGATCGAATCGCACATCGAACCGGCCGTGGTCGAGGTCTACGGTGAAGGCCTGTCCGACTGGACGCGCGATGTCGCCGGCAGCGTGTGCCGGCGTGCGGAAACCGTCGGCGAAACCCTCTTCTGCTACACCGACAACGCCGAGCGTGTGATCGACGCACTCAAACAGGCCCCTGCGCTGCGCTACCTGCACCGGCCGTCGAACCTGGAAGACGTGTTCCTCAAGCTCACCGGGAGGGATCTGCGTGATTAAGCTGCCGCGCCTGTCCTGGCGCTTCATCCCGGTGTGGCAGCGCAACTACCTGGTGTGGAAGAAGCTCGCCATTCCGTCCATCCTCGGCAATCTTGCCGACCCCATGCTCTACATGCTGGGGCTCGGTTTCGGACTGGGCAGCCTGCTGCCCGACGTGGATGGCATGTCGTATCTCACCTTCCTGGCTGCCGGCACCGTGGCCTACAGCACCATGAACGCGGCGACCTTCGAAGTGCTGTATTCGAGCTTCTCGCGCATGCATGTTCAGCGCACCTGGGATGCCATCCTCAATACACCGATGACGCTCGACGATGTGCTGTTCGGTGAACTGATCTGGGCGGTATCGAAAAGCCTGCTCTCCGGGCTCGCCATCCTGGCTGTGATCTGGGGGCTGGGGCTGTATGGCAACTTCTGGCTCACGCTGGCCATCATCCCAGTGGTCGCGCTGGTCGGTTTCTGCTTCGGCGGCATGGGCCTGGTGATGAATGCGGTATCGCCGAGCTACGACTTCTTCCTGTATTACTTCACGCTCGCCATCACGCCGATGGTGCTCCTGTGCGGGGTGTTCTTTCCGGTGTCGCAACTGCCGCCCATCCTGCAGGCCATCTCGGCCTGGTTGCCGCTCACCCACGCCATCGATCTGGCGCGCCCGCTGGTAGTCGGCTCCGTACCCGGCAACATCGGCCTGCATGCCTTCGCACTTCTGGCTTACGGTAGCGCGGGTTTCATCATCGCACTGGCGCTTACCCGGCGACGCCTGCTGCGCTGATGGCGAGCGGGCTGGCCGGGTTGCTGTGGATGCGCCGCCAAGCGCGCCCGCGTCTGGTCAGGACGAGGTAACGCCCGCCGCCTGCTGGTCGGCGTGATAGCTCGACCGCACCATCGGCCCGCATGCGGCCTGCTTGAATCCCATCGCCAGCGCTTCCTGCTCGAACTGGGCAAAGCGCTCGGGCGTGACGAAGCGCAACACCGGCAGATGGTGTTTGGACGGTTGCAGATACTGGCCCAGGGTCAGCATGTCGACGTCGTGCGCGCGCAGGTCGCGCATCACGTCCAGAATCTCGTCGTCTTCCTCGCCCAGTCCCAGCATCAGGCCGGACTTGGTCGGCACGTCAGGATGGCGCGCCTTGAAATCCTTCAGCAGCTTGAGCGAATGCGCGTAGTCAGCCCCCGGGCGCGCAGCCTTGTACAGGCGCGGCACGGTTTCGAGGTTGTGGTTCATCACGTCCGGCGGCGCGGCGTCGAGAATTTCCAGCGCGCGGTCGTGGCGACCCCGGAAATCCGGGGTGAGAATCTCGATGCGCGTCTGCGGTGACGCCTCGCGCACAGCGCGGATGCAGTCGATGAAGTGCTGCGCCCCGCCGTCGCGCAAGTCGTCCCGGTCCACCGATGTGATGACGACGTATTTCAGCGCCATCGCAGCGATGGTCTCGGCGAGGTGGGCGGGTTCATCGACATCCGGTGGCAGCGGCGTGCCGTGGCCCACGTCGCAGAAGGGGCAGCGACGCGTGCACAGGTCACCCAGGATCATGAAGGTGGCCGTGCCGTGGCCGAAGCATTCGCCCAGATTCGGGCACGAGGCTTCCTCGCATACGGTGTGGAGTTTTTTCTCGCGCAGGATGCCCTTGAGCCGTTGCACGTTCGGCAGGTTGGGCGACTTGGCGCGTATCCACGGCGGCAGCCGCATGCGCTCCTGCGGCACGATCTTGATCGGGATGCGCGAGGTTTTTGCCGCGCCTTTGTGCTGGGTGGGGTCTGCCATAATGCTCGCCTGCGTGTGAAACCGGATTTTAGCCTATGCGCCGATTGACGCTGTCCCTGCTCGTGGCATGGCCGTTTGCCGTCTGTGCCGACGCCCCCACCCTCGACCCCGAAACCGGGCTGGCCACCTGGCAGACCGAAACCGGCGGTGTGCAGGTGCGCCTGACCCAGATCGGCCCGGATCAGGCACGTGCCTTCTACCAGGCACGCGGCTTTTCTGCGCAGGCGGCAGAACGCTATGCCGCCGAATGTGTGTTCATGACCGTGGTGCGCAATGTCGGCGACACGCCGGTCGAACATCGACTGGCCGACTGGCGTTACCTGCATCAGGGCAAGCGCCTGCCCATCCGCAGCAAAACCGAATGGGCGCAAATATGGAAGCAGCTCAGGGTGAGCGAGGCGGCGCGCATTGCCTTCGACTGGGCACAGTTTCCCGCCACGCAGACCTTTGCGCCGGGCGACTGGAACCAGGGCATGACGACCTACCGCGTCGGGCGGGGCGAACGCTTCGACCTGCAGTTTGTCTGGCGCAAAGACGGAAAAAAATTTTCAGGAACCCTGCAAGAGGTGCAATGTGCCGCAGACGCTTCGTAACGCCCTCGCAGCCGGCCTCGTCGGCTTGAGCCTGATGCTGCCGGCTGGTCCGGCCACGGCGGCCGACCCGCCTCCGCTGTCGCACAGCCTCACCACCCAGCCGGCAAAACCCGCACCGGCCCTGAAGCTGAAGGATACCGACGGCACCCTCCACGACTTCGCCCAACTCAGGGGCAAGGTCGTGCTGGTGAATTTCTGGGCAACCTGGTGTCCGCCCTGCCGGCGGGAAATGCCGTCCATGCAGCGACTGAAGGACACGCTCGCCGGTGAAGCCTTCGAAGTGCTGGCGGTCGACGTGGGCGAAGACGCGGACACGATCCAGGCCTTTACCAGTCAGCTCGATACGCAACTGACTTTCCCCATCCTGCTCGACACGCGCGGCCGCACCATGCGCGAATGGAAGGTGGCGGGCCTGCCCACCACCTATCTGGTCGACAAACAGGGACGCATTGTCGCCAGTGCTATCGGTGGCCGGGAGTTCGACCATCCCGAACTGGTCGCGGCGATTCGGGCCGTGCTGAAGGATTAGACCATCACCCACACCTGCCCGTCCGCCACCTTCACCGGATAGGTGCGGATGGGTTCGTCGGCCGGGTCGCAGGTGGGCTGGCCAGTGGTGAGATCGAAATAGCTGCCGTGCAGCGAGCACTTGATCTTGCCGTCCTTGATGCAGCCCAGATACAGCGAGTAATCCTCGTGGCTGCACATTTCGTCGACAACATAATGCGTGCCGGCCGAGTTGCACAGCAGCAGTTTTTTGCCGTCGACGACGACGCGTTTCATCTGGGCCGGCTTGAGTTCGTCGGCAGCAGCAATGGCGACGTATTCCCCCATCACTGCACCCGCCGCGCAGCTTTGCCGGAATCGAGCACCGCACGTATCTGGCTCGCGGCGTCGGCGATCGACGCGGCCTTGCCGACGTGATGCAGAACGATCGATCCTGCCAGCACCAGCGAATCGTAGGTCGCGCCCTTTTCGCCCCCGAGTGCCAGCATGCCGGCTTCCGCAGCCGCACGCGCAGTGGCGGGAATGTCGATGGCTGCGACGATTTCATCCTCGCCCGGTGCGGCGGCAACCGAACCCGGCAAGGGCACGGCGCGCACGGGCTGCTCGATGCCAAGCGCGATGGGATCGATCTTGGCTTCGGTTTCCTCACCCAGATCGTGATAGTGGAAATACTTGCCTTCCTGACGCAGCGACGGAATCACGCCGCCCTCCACGCCGCGCACGATGCAGGCGGTGTCGAACCCGGCGACGCGCGCCAGTTCGGCGTACACCGGCGGGTAGGGCTTGTGGACGTAACCGGTGACAAAGTGGGTTTTTTTCCGGCCCTGGATCGGCTTGGACAGCACTTCGACCGTAGTGAGCACCTGACGCTTGATCATCTGCGTGCGCAGGGGAATCAGGTTATGCATGCCGGGATTGGATTGGGCCTGGTCGATGTAGCTCCAGCCGAGCGCGGGGTCGGCCAGCCGCGCCGCCGCTTCCTCGGGGCCGAGGTTCACCGGCACGCCGGCGGCTTCCAGCACGTGCCGCACGGTCACGCCGTATTTCGGCCCGACCTTGTCCAGTCCGTGCGACACGACGTGTACGCCGAGTTCGGCCAGCACGGGGCCGAGGAACGGTGCTGCCGGCAGGCAGCGGTTGTAGCCATCGTAGGGGTCGCCGATATCGACCACTTCGTCCACGTCGGCGGTGACGCGGCGGGTGGTTTCGAGCACGGCGTCGAGCACACCCCGGTTCTCGTCCATCGTTTCCCGCTTCATGCGCAGGGCGATGAAGTAAATGCCTACTTGCACCGGGTCGATGGCGTTTTCGATGATGGCCTTGGTGCCCAGATGCGCCTCGGTGCGGCTGATGTCCTTGGACAGGTCGGGCCCGGTGGCGATGCGCTGGATGATGGAACGCATCAGCAGCTTGGGATCGGACGGCAGGGTGTCGGTGCTCATCAATAACTCCTATGGAAGCGGCAAGGATACTAATATCCGAGTAAATCAGTCAACTATAGAACGGCACGCAGGGCGTGGGTGAGCGCCTGCTCCGCCTGCGGCATGGAGAGCGCAACACCCAGGTCGCGGCACTGCGTGACGGCCAGCCCCGCATAACCGCAGGGGTTGATGGCGGCGAAGGGCGCAAGTGCCATGTCGACATTGAGCGCCAGGCCGTGATACGTGCAACCGTGCCTGACCCGCAACCCCAGCGCCGCGATCTTCGCGCCCGCCACATACACGCCCGGTGCGCCCGCCTGCCGTTCAGCGGTCACGCCCTCTGCGGCCAGCAGGTCGATCACCGCCTGCTCCATGCGGGTGACCAGTTCGCGGACGCCATAACCGCGTCGCCGCAGGTCGACCAGCAGATAGGCCACCAGTTGCCCCGGACCGTGATAGGTGATCTGCCCGCCCCGGTCGATGGGCACCACGGGAATGTCGGTCGCGGCGATCAGATGCTCGGGCTTGCCTGCCTGGCCCTGGGTGTAGACCGGCGGATGTTCCAGCAGCCAGAGTTCGTCGGGCGTGTCGGCTACGCGTTGCGCGGTGAAATCCTGCATCGCCCGCCAGGTGGGCACATACTCCACCCGCCCCAGCCGCCGCACGCACAGCGTACGCGAGTCGAGTGGTGCGGCGGGCAATCCGCCGCCGGGTTCGTGCGCCCCGCAGGTCACAGCGCCATCTTCACCCAGGGGTGCGCGGTGATCTCGCGATACAGCGCGTCGAGCTGGGCCTTGGAGGTGGCACGCACGACGCAGGTGACGGACAGGTAATTGCCGCTCGACGAGGCGCGCATTTCCACCGTTTCGGGCCGGAAATCGGGCGCATGGCGGCGCACCAGATCGACCATGGTCTGGACAAAATCGTCCCGCCGTTCACCCATGATCTTGATCGGGAAATCGGTGGGAAAAACCAGCAGGGTTTCCTGTTCGCTCATGTCCAGGCCTCGTTCATCATCCGCGCATCACATCCTGTTTGAATTGCTGGTACAGCGCGTCCATCTGGCGCGCCATCGGCCCCGCCTGCCCGCTGCCGACCGGTGCCTGGTCGAGCATCACGACGGGCATGATCTCCTTGGTCGACGAGGTCATCCAGATTTCGTCCGCGCTGCGCAGCTCGGCTTCCGTCACCTCACCCACGCGTGCCGCAATGCCATGCTGCGCCGCCAGTTCCAGCACCACATCGTAAGTGATGCCGGTAAGCATGTGTGCAGAAGGGGCGGGGGTGCACAGCGTCCCCGCCCGTACCACGAAAATGTTGCTGGCTGCCCCTTCGGTGAGCAGGCCGTCGCGGATGAACACGGTTTCGGCGCAGCCGGCGGCCACCGCCTGCTGCCGCATGAGCACATTGGCCAACAGGGAGATCACCTTGAGATCGCAGCGTTGCCAGCGCGGATCGGGGGCAGTGATCGCGCAGACGCCGGCGGCCTTCTGCGCCTCGGTTGGTGGCACCAGCGGCTGTGCAAAAGCCAGCACACTGGGTGCCGCACCCCGGGGAAAGGCATGGTCACGCAGCGGCTGGCCGGGCAGCGGCACACCGCGCGTGATCTGGATCAGCAGGGACTGGTCGGCGAAATCCTGGCGTGCCACCAGCTCCAGCAGTATGTTCCGCCAAACATCGAGTCCATGCGGGTTGGCGAGGCGGATGCCATCCAGGCTGTATTGCAGCCGCGCGAGATGTTCGTCGAGCCGGAACGGTTTGCGCGAATAGACCGGCACGATTTCGTAGACGCCATCGCCCAGCAGGAAGCCCCGGTCGAACACTGGCACACGCGCAGCATCTGCCGGCATGAACTGGCCGTTGAGCCAGACTTCGTTCATTGGAACAGCAGCCGGATCGAGTCCCAGCCACGACCGAGTATGCCGGCGACCGACACGTCGTTCAGGGCCACCATCGGGTAGTCGCCGAGCAGTTCACCGTCCAGGGTGAGCCGCAGCGTACCGAGCCGCTGCCCGCGCCGGATCGGCGCAACCACCGGCTGCTGCGTGATGACCTGTGCCTTCACACGGGACAGCGCGCCCCGGGGTGCGAGCAGATGAAAGTCCTGCAGGAATCCCAGGTTCACCGATGAGCGCGCGCCCCGGTAGACCTCGATCGTCTTCACCGGCTTCTGCGCACGATAGAGCAAGGCGCTGTCGAAATTCTCGAAGCCGAAATTGAGCAGCTTGAGGGCATCCTGCGTGCGCTGGGCATCGTTGCGCGCGCCCAGCACGATGGCGATGCGGCGCTGTGTGCCACGCTTGGCCGACGCCGCCATGCAGTACCCCGCCTGCGCCGTGCGCCCCACTTTGAGCCCGTCGACCGTCGCGTCGCGCCACAAGAGACGGTTGGCGTTGTAATGCGTCAGCCCGTTGTAGGCCACTTCCTTTTGCGCGAACCAGCCCAGGCGATCGGGGTAATCGCGGATCAGCGCGCGCGACAGGATTGCCAGGTCGCGCGCGCTCGACTCGTGCCCAGGCTCGGTCAGCCCGGTGGCGTTCATGAAACGGGTGCGCGTCATGCCCAGCCGCCTGGCTTCGGCGTTCATGCGCGCGACGAACGCCGCCTCGCTGCCATCCACCGCCTGCACCAGCGTGAGCACGGCGTCGGTTGCCGAATACACCAGCATGGCCTGGATCAGGCTGTCGACGCTCGCGGGATCCCCCGCCTTGAGGAAGATGCGCGCACCGTCGGCCTGGGTGGCCGCGTCCGGCACTGTCACCGTCTCTGCAAGCGAAAGTTTGTTCTTCTTCAGATCACCCAGCAGCACATAGGCCGTCATCAGCTGGGTGAGCGATGCAGGGGCGAGCGGCAGGTCGGCCTGGCGGCCTGCCAGCTCGCGTCCGCTGATCTGGTCGATTACCACCCAGGCACGCGACTGCACGCCGGCAGGCGCGGTGGCCGCAGCCAGCGGAAGCGACGAAAAGAGGAGCACAAGCCCCAGCCAGAATGCTTTCATGAAGTTCCTTGTTCAGTCGCGCCGGACCAGCACGGCATTCAGATCGAGGCGTTCGCGTACCCGCGCCCTGTCGGTCTGGGCGGCCTCATCACTCGGGTAGGGGCCGATCTGCACGCGATGCAGTGCACCGGAAAGAACCAGACGCATCTGATCGCCCGTCAGTTCCAGTGCCCCGCGCACGCGATCCAGCAGGGCACGTGCATTCTCTTGCCGGGAAAACGCGCCCAGTTGGAGATAGAGCCCGCCCGCCAGGGCCTCCCCCTGGATATCGTAGGTGGCGGGATCCAGGCTTTCCACCCGCACACGCGTGCTGCCCACCCCCACATACCCGAGCCTGTGCGCAGCGGTGTAAGACAGGTCGATCACCCGGTTGCTGTGAAAGGGGCCGCGATCGTTGATGCGCACCACGACCGACTTGCCGTTGTTGAGCGCGGTGACGCGTGCATAGCTGGGAATCGGCAGGGTGGGATGGGCGGCGGTCATGGCGTACATGTCGTACAGCTCGCCCGAGGCGGTTTTCTTGCCGTGGAAACGGCGGCCATACCAGGACGCCAGGCCTTCCTCGGCCTGACTCGGTCGTACGGTCTGCGGCGTATAGGTGTTGCCCAGCGCCACATAGGTGCGGTTGGCAAAGCGGTGCAGCGGTTCGGCGCGGGGCACGGCGTCCGGTACGGCATCCAGGTTGGGGGGCGGCTGGGCGGGCGGGCCGTCGTCGAGGTAATAGCCGCCCGGCTTGGCCGTGTTGACGGGTTTGGTCTGGACGGGCGGTTTGCTGGACGCGGGCGGGGTGGCAGCCGGCGGATTGACGCCGCAGCCGGAGACCACGAACGCGCAGAGTGCGGAGAACAGGAAAACTTTCATGCAGGGATTTTATCCGCTCAGGTCTTGTTGAGTTGGCGATGGGTCGCCACGCTCATCAGGATGCCCATGCCCAGCAGCAGGGTCACCAGGGCCGTGCCCCCGTAGCTCATCAGCGGCAGCGGCACGCCCACCACCGGTAGGATGCCCGACACCATGCCCATGTTGACGAAGACATAGGTGAAAAGGTTCAGCGACAGCGTGGCCGCCATGAGTCGACCGAATTGCGTGGGCGCGCGCCCGGCGATAGTCAGCCCGCGCGCGATCACGGCCAGGTACAGCGCCACCAGAAGGATCGCGCCGACGTAGCCGAACTCCTCGCCGAATACGGCAAAGACAAAATCGGTGGTGCGTTCGGGAATGAAATCGAGCTGGTTCTGCGTCCCCGCCATCCAGCCCTTGCCGAACAACCCGCCCGAGCCGATGGCGATGGTCGACTGGATGATGTGGTAGCCATCGCCGAGCGGGTCGGCACTCGGATCGAGCAGGGTCAGCACGCGCCGTTGCTGGTAGTCGTGCAGGAAATGCCAGACCACCGGCAGGCTCGCGCCGACGAGCGCGCCGCCGCCGAGAATCACCTTCCACGGCAGGCCGGCAAAGAACAGCAGATAGAAACCCGACGCACCAATCATCAGGGCCGTGCCCAGGTCAGGCTGGCGCAGGATCAACACAAAGGGCACCAGCAACAGCGCACCCGCAACCAGAAAATGCTTCGCACGCAGCACGGCTTCGTTGCGCTGGAAATACCAGGCCAGCATCAGCGGCAGCGCGAGCTTCAAGAGTTCGGACGGCTGGAAGGCCATCACCCCGAAGTCAAGCCAGCGCCGCGAGCCGTTGCGGATCTCGCCGAACAGGGCCACGCCGACGAGCAGCACCACGCCCGCCACGTACAGGGGCAGACCGACTTTGGACAGGAGGTGCGGCGGCACGTTGGCCACCGCCACCATCAGCGTCAACGCGAGGCCCATGTTGATGAGGTGCCCCGTGATGCGCGCGGGACTCTGGCCCGAAGCACTGGCCACCACGGCAAGGCTGATGCCGAGCAGCGCCAGCACCAGAATCAGCAGGATGGGATCGAGATGGCGCAGCCTGCGCATCAGCCAGCCGTCAGTCCGCGCCATTCGTCGCCTCCAGTTTCATGTCGCCCGGCCGCTTGCCGGTGAGGTAGTAATCGAACACCGCGCGGGCGATGGGCGCGGCGGTGCCGCTGCCCGAGCCGCCGTTTTCCACCATCACGGCGAGGGCAATAGTCGGCTTGTCGGCCGGCGCATAGGCAATGAACAGGGCGTGATCGCGGAGGTGGCGCGCCAGCCGGCTGGCGTCGTAACGCGCGCCCTGCTTGATGCCCACCACCTGCGCGGTGCCGGTCTTGCCGGCGATGGCGTAGGGCGCGCCGGCCGCCGAAGCGGCGGCCGTGCCGCCCGGCCGCGTCACGTCCAGCATGCCTTCCCGCACCACGGCCAGGTTCTCCGGGTCGATGGCCACCTGCCCGCGCACCGTGGGGGCCAGCGGCTGCCAGACATGGTTGACCGGATCACGCACGGCGGCCACGAGTCGCGGTTCGATGCGGCGTCCCCCGTTGGCGAGCATGGCCGTCATCGCGGCCAGCTGGAGGGGTGTGGTGAGGTGATAGCCCTGGCCGATGCCGGCGATCACCGTCTCGCCGGGATACCAGACTTTCTTCCAGCGCCGCTGCTTCCAGTCACGCGAAGGCAAGAGGCCGCCCGACTCGTTGTCGAGATCGATCCCGGTCTTTTCGCCGAGTCCGAATTTCGCCAGGTAGTCATGCATGCGGTCGATCCCCATGTCCACCGCCAGCCGGTAGTAATAGACATCGCAGGACTGCGAGATCGAACGCCGCAGATCGACCCAGCCGTGCCCCTGCGGTTTCCAGTCGCGGAAGCGATGGCTGCTGTTGGGCAGGCTGTAGTAGCCGGGATCGAGAAACGCATCCGACGGTTTGCGCAGCCCCAGCTCCAGACCCGCCAATGCCATCAGCGGCTTGATCGTCGATCCCGGCGGATAGATGCCGCGCAGGGCACGGTTGACCATCGGCCGATCGGGCGACTCGTTCAGCGATTTCCAGGTTTCCGGATCGATGCCGTCGATGAAGAGATTGGGATCAAATCCCGGTCTGGATACCAGGGCAAGCACCCCGCCGGTATTCGGATCGAGCGCCACCAGTCCGCCCAGATAGTCCCCGAAGGCGTGTTCCGCCACCGCCTGCAGCTCCCGGTCCAGATACAGGCGCAGGTCCTTGCCCGGCACCGGCGACACACGCGACAGGATCCGCACCGCCCGGCCGGAGGCGTCGGTTTCCATCTGGTCGAAGCCGGTGCGACCGTGCAGCAGCGTTTCGTAGCTCTGTTCGAGCCCGGTCTTGCCGATGTGCACACTGCCCTTGTAGTTCCTGTCCCGGCCCGACTCGCGCAGGGTCTTCAGGTCGCGGTCGTTGATGCGGCCGATGTAGCCCACCACGTGCGCCATGCCCGGCCCGGCCTGGTAGTTGCGGAACAGTCGCGCCTTCACCTCGATGCCCGGCAGGCGATACCGGTTGGCCGCCAGCACGGCCACCTCCTCGTCGCTGAGCTTGCTCTTGAGCGGCACGGTCTCGAATTCGTGCGATTCGGCGAGCAGCCTACGAAAACGCCGCAACTGCCCCGGGGTGATTTCGATCAGCTTGCCCACTTCGGCCAGCGTGGCTTCCAGACCGTGGGTATGGGCGCGGGTGACTTCCAGCGTGTAGGCCGAATAGTTCTCCGCCAGGATGCGTCCCTGCCGGTCGAAGATCAGCCCTCGGTTGGGCGCGGTGGGCACCAGTGAAATGCGGTTGCTCTCGGCACGTTCCACATAATGCTCGTGGCGCATCACCTGCAGGTAGAAGGCGCGCGCCAGCAGCACCAGCGCCAGCAGCCCGACAAACGCCGCGCCGACCCGGATGCGGCCGCGAAATCGCGCCAGCTCGCGGTCCAGGTCCTTCAGCGCGGCGAAACTCATTCCGCCCCCCGCATCCCCTTGCCGTGCCATGCGCGCTGCCAAAGCGCGATCACGAACCACAGCGCGGTGCTGGTGAGTACAGGCAGCAGGATCGCCAGACCGACGGGCGGCCTGACCGCCAGCCAGCCCACCAGCAACACCGTCAACTGGGCTGCGAGCAGGATCGGGAACAGCTGCCCCGCCTGCCGCAACGGGTCGAATTGCAGCAGGCGCAGGCGCAGGAAGAGCACGCCGTAAACCGCCACAGCGTAGGCGATGGCGTGCTGGCCGAACACGGCCCCATCCTGGAAATCCGCCAGCAGCCCCAGACAGAAGGCCCAGCCGAAACCGATGCGTTCCGGCCGGTGCAGCACCCAGAACAACACCGTCACCAGCAGAAAGTCCGGCCGCACCACCAGCGCCCAGCCCGACCAGGGCAGTTGCGTCAGCCCCACCGCGAGTGCGAGCGTGCCCAGCACCCGGCTCCAGCTGCCTGTTTCGCGTGGCATGCTCATGGTTGCTGCACCGCCACGGGCTGGGCGACGAGGATCAGCGCCGCTCGGCTGCGTTCCAGCCCGGCCAGCGGCAGGCCTTCGATACGCAGATAGGGCCCGGCCTGCGGCCGGCCGATGCGCGTCACCCGCGCCACCGGCACTGCGGCCGGATAGACGCGGTCGATCCCGGAGGTCACCAGCCTGTCCCCCACCCGCACATCGGTCTGCGACGGCATGTAGCGCAGTTCCAGCAAGCCCTGACCCAGCCCGGCGACGAGGCCGCGCTGGCCGGTGCGTTCGATCATTACCGGCGTGAGCTGGCCGGGGCTGGTCACCAGCGTCACTTCGCTGGAGCCCGGATACACCTGGCTGATCTGGCCCATCAGGCCACTTGCGTCGACCACCGGCAGGCCGTTGCGCAAGCCCGCCGTTGCGCCGCGATCCAGCACGATTTTCTGGCCGAACCAGTCGTGTCCCTGATACAGCAGGGCAGCCCGTACCAGTTGCTGGCCGGGACGTGCCTGCAATGCCAGCAGGGCACGCAATTCGTCGTTTTCCCGCTTCAGGTCGCGGGCAGTGTTGGCTGTGAGCGCAAGCCGGCTGCGCTCGGCCAGCAAGGCATCGCGCTGCTGTTGCAGCAGGCGGTGGCGGGTGAAGAAGTCGGCCACTTCGTTCGCCACATCAGCCGGGGCGCGCAAGGCGACGCGCACGGGATGCAGCACCATGGCCAGCCCGCTGCGCAGGCCTTCCATCGCCTGATAGCGGACGTCGAGCACGACACAGGCCACGCCGATGGCGAGCCAGATGGCAAGACGTGCCGTCGGTCCCAGCCGGCGGGCGAAGGTGAGTTGACCCGGAACAGCCATGGCAAGCTCAGGGCCGGATCAGGCGCGGGTTCACTCGTTGGTGAACACCGTGGCGAGCTTGTCCATTTCCTCCAGTGCGCGCCCCGAGCCGCGCACCACGCAGGTCAGCGGATCGTCGGCGACAATCACCGGCAGGCCGGTTTCTTCCATCAGCAGGCGATCGAGATCGCGCAGCAACGCGCCACCGCCAGTGAGCACCATGCCTTTCTCGGCGATGTCGGCACCGAGTTCGGGCGGCGTCTGCTCCAGCGCCTGCTTCACTGCGCTGACGATGGCATTGAGCGGTTCGGTCAGGGCTTCGAGGATTTCATTGGACGACACGTTGAAGCTGCGCGGCACGCCCTCGGCGAGGCTGCGGCCCTTGACTTCCATCTCGCGCACCTCGGCACCCGGGAAGGCGGAGCCCATCTGCTTCTTGATCTGCTCGGCGGTGGCTTCGCCGATCAGCATGCCGTAGTTGCGGCGGATGTAGTTGATGATCGCCTCGTCCATGCGGTCGCCGCCGACGCGCAC
>JBEQCD010000002.1:0-66935 GCA_041639515.1 Hydrogenophilales bacterium
GTGCGGGCCGTTGGACATGAGCATGATCTTGTCGGACAGCAGGATGGCTTCGTCGACGTCGTGGGTGATCATGAACACGGTCTGCTGGGTTTCGGCGCATATCTTCAGGAGTTCGTCCTGGATCACGCCGCGCGTGAGCGCGTCGAGTGCGCCGAAGGGTTCGTCCATCAGCAGCATCTTGGGTTCGATGGAAAACGCGCGGGCGATGCCGACACGCTGCTTCATGCCGCCGGAGAGCTGCGAGGGCTTTTTGTGCTCGGCCCCTTTCAGGCCCACCAGTTCAATGTAGCGCATGGCGTGGTCGCGGATTTCCGCCTTGCTGCGCGAGGGCCAGCGCGACTTCACGGCAAAGGACACGTTCTCCAGCACGGTGAGCCAGGGCATGAGCGCGTGGCTCTGGAAGATCACGCCCCGGTCGAGACTGGGGCCGGCCACTTCGCGGCCATCCATGAACACGTTACCGGTGCTGGCGGTGTCGAGGCCTGCGAGGATGTTGAGGATGGTCGATTTGCCGCAGCCGGAATGGCCGGTGACGCAGACGAACTCGCCCTTGTGGATGCGGAAGTTGACGTGGTCGAACACCGTGACGGGATCGCCGCCGGTGGGGCTGGGGTAGACCCGCGCGAGGTTCTCGACCTGCAGGAAAGGATGCGTGGCAGACATGCGTTACTCCTGGTACGCGACGCGTCGGCCGAACAGCCCGAACAGGCTGTCGAGTGCCATGCCGACGACACCGATCATGAAAATGGCGAACAGCACATTGGTGATGGACAGGTTGTTCCACTCGTTCCACACGAAGTAGCCGATGCCGGTGCCGCCGACGAGCATTTCCGCCGCGACGATGACCAGCCAGGCGATGCCCATGGAGATGCGCATGCCGGTAAGGATGGTTGGTGCAGCAGCCGGCAACACCACACGGAAGGCGAGCCGCAGCGGGCTCACTTCCAGCGTGCGCGACACGTCGAGCCATTCCTTCTTCACGCTGGCGACGCCGTGCGCAGTGTTGATGAGCATGGGCCACAGCGAGCAGATGAAGATGACAAAGATGGACGAGGCCGACGCGTCCTTGATGGTGTAGAGCGCGAGCGGCATCCACGCCAGCGGCGAGATCGGCTTGAGCAACTGCACGTAGGGATCGAGCGCCTGGTAGAACACGCGCGAGTTGCCGATGACGAAGCCGAGCGGAATCGCCACCGCCGCCGCGAGCAGGAAGCCGGCGAGCACGCGTGCAATCGAATACGCGAGCTGGATGCCGATACCCTTGTCGTTGGGGCCGTTGTCGTAGAAGGGATCGGAAAGCCGCTCCCACACGGTCTGCGCCATCTGCGCCGGCGTGGGGAAGCTCGACGCCGACGTGGCCGCACCACCGCCCATGAGGGCGGCGTATTCGGGATCGACGCCGGCCGCGACGGTCTGCGCCTCCGGCTGGGTGGCGAGCTGCCACACCAGCAGGAAGATGCCGAACAGCGCCAGCGACAGCAGGGCGGACTTCTGGCCGAGGGTGAGGGTCAGTTTTTTCATGTGCGTTTGATGGCGAAGGAGTTGACGTATTCGGCCGGTTTCGCAGGATCGAAGACCTTGCCCATGATGGTGTGCTTCATGTAGTTGGTCGCCGGTACCTTGAGGCCCAGTTCGGCCATGCGCTTCCTCGCATCGGTGGCGCGGAACACCTCTTCGGCCACGGCCTTGTAGTCGACGTCGCCCTTGATGTAGTTCCAGCGCTTGAGCTGCGTGAGGATCCACACCGCCATCGACTGCCAGGGGAAGGGATCGAAGTCCACGCGGTCCGGCACGTTCTTCACCTTGCCCAGGCCATCGGCAAAACGTCCGGTCATCACCTGCTCCAGCACGGGGATGGGCTGGTTGAGGTAGTTGGCCGGCGCGATCGCCTCGATGATGGCCTTGCGGTTTTCGGGCTTGTGCGCGTAATCGGTGGCGCTGGCAATGGCGCGGAACAGTGCGGCGTAGGTGTTGGGATACTGCTTGTAGAAACCTTCCTGCACGCCGAAGGTGCAGCAGGGGTGGCCGTCCCACAGGTCGCGCGACAGCGTGTGGATGAAGGCAAAACCTTCGTACACCGCGCGCTGGTTGAAGGGCTCGGGGCCGAGGAAGCCGTCGATGTTGCCGGCGCGCAGGTTCGCCACCATGTCGGGCGGCGGCATCATGCGCAGTTCCACGTCCTTGTCCGGGTCGAGGCCATGCTCGGCGAGGTAGTAGCGCAGGAGCAGGTTGTGGATGGAGTAATCGAAGGGCAGGCCGAACTTCATGCCTTTCCACTCCTTCGGATTCATCTTGTCCTTGTGCTTGAGGTGCAGCGTGATGGCCTGGCCGTTGATGTTCTGGATCGAGGCCACGTCGACGGCCTGCTTGGCCGAACCCAGGCCGAGCGACATGGCAATCGGCATGGGCGAGAGCATGTGCGAGGCGTCGAATTCCTTGTTCTGCACCTTGTCGCGCACCACCGCCCAGCCGGCGGTTTTCTGCAGGGTGACATTGAGGCCTTCACGCGCGTAGAACCCCATCGGCCCGGCCATGATGATGGGCGTGGAGCAGGTGATGGGGATGAAGCCGATCTTGAGGTTGGTCTTCTCCGGCTTGCCGGCCTCGGCGGCCAGGGCCTTGGCGGCCCCCATCGGGAACAGCGTGGAAATGGCCGCCATGGCGGTGCCGCCGCCAACCGCACGCAGGAAATTGCGGCGCATGGTGTCGTCGGGAAAAAGGCCGCGCATCACGGCAGATTCCACCACGCGCGACACGCGGGCGTCGGCATTCTGCATGTCGGCGTCGTGGTCGGCCTGGCTGTGGTGGCGACCGCAACTGCAACCGGCACGGTGCAGTTTGGTATCGGGATCGAAGGGATTATCAAAGCCGGACATTGAAGCGCTCCTTGTAGTTGGATGTGAATTCGGGACACGTCAACCGCACCACCCTGAGGCATGCCGCGCAGCGATGGTGCGCAACACACTCATCGGCCTGTTCTGCGAAAACCCCCGTGATTGCTGGGTCTGGCGCGTGGTGCGTGTGCAGTGTCGTGTTTCCACTTGGTTCGTATTCAGGAAGCGTGCCAGCGCGATCAATTCCGCTAAGCTGCTGGCACACAAGCACTTTTTTTCTATCGCCCCAATTGGCCGCCGGACTGGCCCACTTCTTGATTACACAGTGTCAACACTTTGTATCTGGAGCAGCCATGACCACCGCCCTCGCCGCCGAACACCTGCACGACGAAGAACTGCTGGTGATACGCGAGTCCGCCCGCTTGCTGGGCAAGAGCCTCGACCCCGGCCCGGCGATCCGCGAAATGCTGCATCTGATGTCGGAGTTTCTCGGGCTGAACCGCGGCCGCGTGGTGCTGCGCCAGCCGGAGGATGGCAGCTACGCCATCCGTTACGCCTACGGCCTGACGGCAGACGAAATCGGGCGGGGCGTGTACCAGCCGGGCGACGGGGTGACCGGCCGTGTGCTGGAAAGCGGCGAGACGGCGATCATCCAGGACATCGACAACGATCCGCACTATCTGGCACGCGCGGTCGACCGCACCCATCTGCCCAGCGAAACCGTGAGCTTCATCGCCCTGCCGTTGCAGGGCGACGGCGAAATCCTCGGCCTGCTCGGCGTGCATCGCATCCGCAACCGCACGCGCGCACTGGCGGACGACCTGCGCATCCTCGAAGTGGTGGCCACGCTGATCACGCAAATCCTCCGCCTGCAAAGCCGGCTGGCGGAGGAGACCGCGCGCCTGGAACACGAAAACCGCGAACTGAAATGGGCACTGGAGCACGGCGCACCCCAGCGCGCCACGCTCGGCATCGTCGGCGAGTCGCCCGCGCTGCGACACGCCCTGCGCCAGGTCGAGCAAGTGGCCGGCACCGAGGCCACCGTGCTGCTGCTGGGCGAATCGGGCACCGGCAAGGAGTTGTTCGCACGCGCGCTGCACCTGTCCAGCCCGCGCCGCGACGAACCCTTTGTGAAAGTGAACTGCGGTGCGATCCCGGAGAACCTGTTCGAGTCGGAACTCTTTGGCTACGAGAAAGGCGCGTTCACCGGTGCCTCGACCGCACGCGCCGGCTATTTCGAACAGGCACACGGCGGCACACTCTTTCTCGATGAAATCGGCGAGCTGCCGCTGGCCATGCAGGTGAAACTGCTGCGCGTGCTGCAGGAAAAATCGCTGCAACGCGTGGGCGGCCGGCGCGAAACCCCCATCGACGTGCGCATCGTCGCGGCCACCAATCTCGACCTGCAGCAGCAGGTCGCCGCCGGCCGCTTCCGCCTCGATCTTTACTACCGGCTCAACATCATTCCCATCCGCCTGCCGGCGCTGCGCGAGCGACGCGAGGACATCCGTCCGCTGGTGCGGCACCAACTCAACCTCATTGCACAGAGCTATCAGCGCAATGTGGGCTTCACCCCCGAGGCGCTCGACCGACTCAGCGAATATCCCTGGCCCGGCAACATCCGCCAGCTGCGCAACGTGCTCGAACGCCTGGCCCTGCTGGCCGAAGGCGCAACGATCACCGCCGCCGATGTGGAACGCGTGATGCGCAGCGAAAGCAGCAATGTGTCGCTGCCCGCCCAATCACCCGGCCCCGACTCAGCCAGCGCCAGCGTGCGCCCCTACCTGCCGGCGCAGTCGCACGACCGCGCCCAGATCGACGCGGCGCTGGCGCAAACCCATGGCAACAAATCGCGCGCGGCGCAGGTTCTGGGCCTCACGCTGCGCCAGCTCAACTACCGCCTCAAGCGGCTGGGCATGAGCTGACAAAGGTTGACAATTTGTAAGCGCGCAGCCGGGCCACGTCGCCCGCAGGACAGAAAATAATCAGCATAATCAATCACCTGACATTTTCTGGCCGAGCTGGCACGGTGCTCGCAATAAGGCAGGTATCGAAGCGCATTCCGCGTGTCGAATCCATTCATCAGGAGCCTGCCATGTCCGAAGTCGTCGCCCTCAAACCCCAAGTCGCCATCGAACCCATTTCCAGCGAAGGCCTCGCCGCGCTCGCCACCAAGGGCAAAGCCAACCCGCAGTCGGTCGTCACGCTCAAGGCCAAGACCGTATGCGAAAGCAAGTTCCGCAACCTCACCTACGTGCGCAACCTCGACGCGCACGTGATCGACGAGCCGCCGCACCTGCTGGGCGACGACACCGCGCCCAATCCTTCGGAAGCCGTGCTCGCCACACTGGGTTCTTGCCTGTCCGTCGGCCTGCACGCCAACGCCGTGGCGCGCGGCATCACGCTCACCAAACTCGAACTCGAACTCGAAGGCGACATCAACGTGACCGCCGTGTGGGGCGTGGGCGATCTCGATCCGATGAAGAAGCTGGGCTTTACCGACGTGCGCGTGAAAGTGCACCTCGAAGGCGATGCCACCGAAGCTGAACTGAAAGACCTGGTCGCGCATTCCAACGCCTGGTCGCCGGTGGCCAACACGCTGCGCAACCCGGTCGGCGTCAGCGTCGAACTGGCCTGATCCTTTTTATCGATACCCGGAGCGCATCATGCCTGCCGTTGCCCTTGCCCCCCCTTCCCCGGACGACTCCTGCGAAATCCTGCCCGGCCTCTCCGCGCTCATCGCGCAGGAGCTGACACCCCATGTCGTCGACATCGACCTGAAGGGCGTCTACCCCGAGACCTTCCTGCGCAAGCTCGGCACGCTCGGCGGGCTGGGCAGCCTCACGCCCGTCGCGCAGGGCGGCAACGGCCTGGGTCTGAAGCACGCGATCCAGGTGATCGAGGAAGCCTCCAAGCAATGCGTGTCCACCGGCTTTCTGCTGTGGGCGCAGTACGCCTTGCAGTGGTACGTGCTGAATGGCAGCAACCCCGCGCTTGCCGCCGACATGCTGCCGAAGATGGCGCGCGGCGACGTGCTGGGCGGCACCGCGCAATCCAACAGCATGAAATCCTGCGTCGGCATCGAGGAAACGCGGCTCAAGGCCAAGCGCGTCGAAGGCGGCTACCTCGTCAACGGCGTGCTGCCCTGGGTGTCGAACATCGGCCCCGAACACCATTTCCACATGGGTGCCTCGCTGCCCGACCGGCCCGGCCTGGTAATCGGCCTCCTCCACGGCAGCACGCCCGGCCTCACGCTGGCACAGAACGCACACTTCATCGGCATGGAAGGCACCAACACCTTCGCCTGCCAGTTCCGCGACCTGTTCCTGCCCGACGCGCAGGTGGTGTGCCACCCGCACGAATTCGATGCCTTCCGCGACCGCACCAAGTCGGCCTTCATCCTGCTGCAGATGGGCATGGGCCTCGGCCTCATCGACGCCTGCGTGGGCATGATGCAGCGCGCCGACAAGCAGTTCGGCCACGTCAATCGTTTCCTCGATGTGCAGGCCGATGCCCTGCAGGCCGATCTCGACGCCGCACGCGCCGCAACCTACGACCTGGCCGGGCGCATCGCCCGCGACGGCAGCCTGCCGCACGTGAAGGAAACCCTGCAGCTGCGTCTGGCCGGCAGCGAACTCAGCCTGAAAGCCGCCAATGCCGCCATGCTGCATCTGGGTGCCAAGGGCTATCTGTCGAACAACGCCGCCCAGCGCCGGCTACGCGAGGCCTACTTCATCGCCATCGTCACCCCGGCGATCAAGCACCTGCGCAAGGAGCTGCACGAATTCGACACCGCCGCCTGCGCCCTGTCGCAGCCGCACCCCGAAGCGGAGGTCGCGTGATCCGGTTTGCCGTCACCCTCTCCGTCGACGAAGCCGTTGAAAAACTGCTCGCCGCCGTCGCCGCCTACCCCATGGGCCTGGTTGCCCACGCCAACGGCCAGGCCAACTGCGCCAAGAAGGGCATCACCGTGCCGGCCGACCAGGTGCTGGAAATCTTCCGCCCCGACTACGCCATGAAAGTGTGGGCCGCAGACAAGGCCGCCGGCATCGACATCCCGCTGCGCATCCATCTCTACGAAGCTGATGGCACCAGTTGGGTGGCCTATCGCCCCGCCGCCGCCGTCTTCAAACCCTATGCCAACGCACAGCTCGACGCGCTGGCCACCGAACTCGACGCCATCTTCACCCAATTGCTCGCGTCGCTCGACGCCTGGAGGATCACAACATGACCGCATCCGCCGCACTCGCCCCCGAATTCGCCCCCGCCTACCGCAAATGGACCTGCGCCGTCTGCGACTACGTCTACGACGAAGAAGCCGGCGACCCCGACCACGGCCTTGCCCCCGGCACCCGCTACGAGGACATCCCCGACGACTGGAGCTGCCCGGACTGCGGCGTGACAAAGGGGGATTTTTATTGTTTTGATGATTGAGGACTGGCCTTAGGGCCAGTGGAATGAAGCCTTACCACTCCGGCATGCGATGCGTGACTGGCTTGCGCACCCAACTCGTGGGCCTGCGATAGAATCAACACGTCCACTTTCGACAAGGGGCTTACGATGTTGACCCTCTCGCTGACCGACACGCTTGAATCCGCCGTACTTGCTGCCGCACATCGTGCCGGCATGTCGGTTGACGATCACGTGGCCGCCGTCTGCGCAGATGCGCTATCGCTTGAAATCGACCGCGCCCGGCTGGATTCGTATCTCGCCGGCACACCAGCCATATCGCACGAAGCGGCCCAGGCCTGGCTGTCCGATCTGGCGGCGGGCCATCGTACCGAATGCCCGCGCTGATCTGGCATCCGGACGCCCTTGACGATGTTGCTCGTCTTTACGACTTTCTCGCGCCCATCAGTCCGTTGGCCGCGCAACACGCTGCAAGCGTGATCAAGACCGCTGCTGACAGAATCGCGGACAACCCACATATAGGACGCCCCCACGCCGAATTCCGGGAATGGCCAGAACCGTCGGGCGCGGTGCCTACGTTCTTCGCTATCACATCCTGAGCAACGGCGACGCACTGGTGACACGTGTCTGGCATAGCCGGGAACTTCGTCGGGGCTGATACAGCTTCAGGTCGGCTCACAAAAAACAAAATCAAAACAACCTGGCGGAGCAAGTTCTTTGCCGCCCGCCTGGCGGAATCGATTTCCGGGGTTTCGGGGATGAGCGGGGTCGCCTTTTCTTGGGTTACTTTACTTTTGGCTGGACAAAAGAAAGTAACTTGCTGCCGGGCTACGACTCCGCACGCGCTTCAGTGCGCAGTGAATCGGAGTCCCTCTAGAGGCAACCCCCGGCCAACGATCTCAGGCCCCGCACTTCGGCAATTCACCCCCCGCCGGTACAATCGGCCGCCATGATCGTCTATCTCCACGGCTTCAATTCCTCCCCCGCGTCCGGCAAGGCCAGGCAGCTTGGCGACCACCTGGCCGGGCTCGGCCGGCTGGCTGATTATTACTGCCCTGCACTGCCCAACAGCCCGCGCGAGGCCATCGCCAAGGTCGAGGCGCATCTGGCGCGCGCCGGGGCCGGCGGCGTGACGCTGGTGGGCAGTTCGCTGGGCGGGTTCTATGCGACCTTTCTTGCTGAAAAGCACGGCTGGAAGGCGGTGCTGGTGAACCCGGCGGTGCGTGCGCACAAGTTGCTGAAGAGCGCACTCGGCACGCAGACCAACTGGCACACGGGCGAGAAATGGGTGCTCACGGAAGCCCACCTTGCGGAACTCGCGGCGCTGGACGTGCCTCACATCACGCAGCCCGAACGCTATCTGCTGCTGGCGCAGACCAGCGACGAGGTGCTCGACTACCGCGACGCGGTCGCCTATTACACTGGTGCGCGGCAAATCGTGGAAGACGGTGGCGACCACGGTTTTGCCGGCTTCGAGCGTCACTTCCAAACCATTCTGGATTTCTGAGTTTCATGCACGTCATCTTTGAAGAAGACGGCCACTTCAAGGCCGGTTCCATCCTGTCCGAGACGGAGGCCACCGCGCAGGTGGAAACGGCTTCGGGCAAGCGCAGCAAAGTGAAGGCAGCCAACATCCTGCTGCGCTTCGCCGCGCCCGCGCCAGGCGAGGTGATGACGGAAGCCGAGTCGCTGGCGGCAGACCTCGATGCAGACTTTCTGTGGGAGGCTGCCGGGGCCGACGAATTCAGCTTCGAGCAGCTGGCGCAGGAATACTACGGCCACACGCCGCGCCCGGCCGAGTCGGCGGCACTGTTGCTGAAGCTGCACGGCTCGCCGATCTATTTCCATAAAAAGGGCAAGGGCCGCTACCGGCCCGCACCGGCGGAGACACTGGCGGCGGCCAAGGCCGGGCTGGAGAAGAAGCGTCAGGCCGCCGAGCGCCAGGCGCATCTCGCGGCCGAGCTCGCCGCCTTCCGCCTGCCGCCGGAATACGCATCGCTGATTCCGCGCATCCTGATTGCGCCGGACAAGAACACGCTGGAATACAAGGCGCTGGAAGAGGCGGCGGCAACCACCGGCTTGTCGCCACTGCGGCTGATGGATCGCTGCGGCGCAATTCCCTCGACGCTGGATTTCCACCGCATGAGCTTCACGCTGGAATGGTTTCCGCGCGGCACCGATTTCTCACCCGTCACGGAGCCCGTCGATCCACCGGAACTGCCGAAGAGCAGCGTGCGTGCGTTTTCCATGGACGACGAGGCGACGACCGAAATCGACGATGCGCTCTCCGTGCAGTGGCGCGACGACGGCAGCGTGCGCGTCGGCATCCACATCGCCGCGCCGGCGCTGGGCATTGCGCCGGGCTCGGAACTCGACCGCGTGGCGCGCGAGCGGCTGTCGACGGTGTATTTCCCCGGCGACAAGATCACCATGCTGCCGGAGGCGCTGATCCACCACTACACGCTGGGCGAGTCGCACGATTGTCCGGCGCTGTCGCTGTATGTGGACGTGGCGTCCGACCTGCGCGTGCTCGGTACCGAGACGAAGCTGGAGATGGTGCACATCGCCGACAACCTGCGCCACGAAACGCTGGAAACGCAGTTCAACGACGCCACGCTGAAGAACCCCGACTTTCCCGACTACCCCTACCGCCGCGAACTGGAATGGCTGCGCGATTTTGCTGCCGTGCTGGAGGCGGGACGCGGCAAGGCCGACACGGTCGACCGCGTGGACTACAACTTCAAGGTCGACGGCGAACACGTCCGCATCGAACCGCGCAAGCGCGGCAGCCCCATCGACAAGGTGGTGTCCGAGCTGATGATCTTTGCCAACGCGCACTGGGGCGGCTGGCTCGCGGAAAACCGCGTGCCCGGCATCTACCGCGCGCAGTCAGGCGGCAAGACGCGCATGACGACTTCGCCCGACCCGCACGTGGGCCTGGGGGTGGACCAGTACGCGTGGTCGACTTCGCCGCTACGGCGCTATGTGGATCTGGTGAACCAGCGCCAGCTCATCAGTCTGGTGCAGGCAACTGACCCGGTGTATCCGCCCAGGAGCGAAGCGCTGTTTGCCACGGTGCGCGATTTCGAGCTGGCGTACGACGCCTACGCCGAATACCAGCGCCGCATGGAGCGCTACTGGATGCTGCGCTGGCTGATCCAGGAGAACGTGAGCGAGGTGACGGCGAACGTGATCCGCGAAGATCTGGTGCGCTTCGACAGCCTGCCGCTGGTGACGCGTGCGCCCTCTGTAATGGGCGTGGCGGCCGGCGCGAAAGTGAAGCTGACGATCTCTGCGATCGATCTGCTGGACGTGAGTTTCCACGCGGAATATGTGGAGACGGTGGCGGAAGCGCCTGACAGCGCGCCTGCGGTTCCGTAGAATCGACCGGGCGTTTCATTTGACCTGACCATGGCGAACGCTACTGCCCCTCTTCCTCTCGCCGAGCCCTCGCGCCAGGGCACCCGCATGGCGCTGGCCCTGCTGGCTTCTGCCGCCTTTCACGGCATGGTGCTCTCGACCCAGTTCGTGAAGGTCAACCCGCGCCTGTTCGAAGACCCCAACCTGCCGATGGAAGTAGTGCTGGTCAACGCCCGCAGCACCGATGCCCCGCTCAACCCGGATGCGCTGGCACAGGTGAATCTGGCCGGCGGCGGCAACACCGACGAAGACCGTCGCCTCAAAAGCCCGCTGCCCGCGAGCCCCGCCAGCCAGTCCGGCAGCAGCGCCGAAGCCGCCCTGCAGGCGCGCGTGGCCGAACTCGAACAGCAGGCGAAGACCCTGCTCAGCCAGTTGAAGCCCGATGCGCTCACGCGGCCGCAGCCCGCTCCACCCGTCCCCGCGCCGCCCACAGTCGACGTGAGCCAGCTCACCTCGGAAGCCCGCGAGATGGCGCAATTGCAGGCACGCATCTCGCAGCAATGGGACGAATACCAGAAGCGGCCCAAACGCGCCTTCGTGGGGGCCAACGTACGTGAATACGCCTTTGCGCGCTATGTGGAAGACTGGGTGGCCAAGGTCGAGCGGGTGGGCAACGTCAACTACCCGGAAGCCGCGCGCCGCCAGGGCATCTACGGCAGCCTCAAGCTCACGGTATCGATCCATTCCGACGGCCGCATCGAAGCAGTCGATGTGGACCGCTCGTCCGGCTCACGCGTGCTCGACGCAGCCGCCATCCGCATCGTGGAGCTGGCGGCACCCTATGCGGCGTTTCCCGAAGACATGCGCAAGAAGGCCGACATACTCTCGATCACGCGCACCTGGACCTTCACCCGGTCGGACCAGCTGGTGGGCACGGACTAGGAATTCAGCGGGTTTATGGCGTGATAGAATATTCGATTCTTCGAATATTCCATTTAATTCAACGCCCTTACCCTGGAGTTCACCATGCATACCGGCACCACTCTCACCCAGTTCATCATCGAAGAACAGCGCCGCACCGCCGGCGCAACCGGCGATTTCACCTCGCTGCTCAACGACGTCGTCACCGCCTGCAAAGCCATTTCCAACGCCGTGAACAAAGGCGCGTTGCTGGGCGTGATGGGCGCGCTGGATTCGGAAAACGTGCAGGGCGAAACCCAGAAAAAGCTCGACATCATCACCAATGACATCATGATCCGCTCGAACGAGTGGGCGGGCCACCTGGCCGGCATGGCGTCGGAAGAGATGGACGACGTGTACGCCATTCCCAACCAGTACCCGCTGGGCAAATACCTGCTGGTGTTCGACCCGCTCGACGGCTCGTCGAACGTGGACGTGAACATCTCGGTCGGCACCATCTTCTCGATCCTGAAAGCGCCGGTCGCCGGTCGCGCCGCCAAGGCCGAAGACTTCCTGCAATCCGGCACACAGCAGGTCTGCGCCGGCTACGCCATCTACGGTTCGTCGACCATGCTGGTGCTGACCTTCGGCCACGGCACCAATGGCTTCACGCTGGATCGTGACGTGGGCGAATTCGTGCTCACCCACCCCAACATGACCATTCCCACCGAAACCAAGGAATTCGCGATCAACGCGTCCAACATGCGTTTCTGGGAAAAGCCCGTGCAGCGCTATGTCGACGAGTGCCTCGCCGGCAAGACCGGCCCGCGCGGCAAGGACTTCAACATGCGCTGGGTGGCATCCATGGTGGCTGAAGTGCACCGCATCCTCACCCGTGGCGGCATCTTCATGTACCCCAAGGACACCAAGGACCCCGCCAAGGCCGGCAAGCTGCGCCTGATGTACGAAGCCAACCCCATGGCCTTCATCGTCGAACAGGCCGGCGGTGCGGCCACCACCGGTCGCCAGCGCATTCTGGATCTCGCCCCGGAAGGCCTGCACCAGCGCGTGCCGGTCATCCTCGGTTCCAAGACCGAAGTGGACACCGTTACCGGTTACCACCACGAGAAAGCTGCGTGAGCGTGGTTGTTGGCGCTTTAGTGTCTTTACAACCACGGCCTACCCTTTGCGGGTAAAGCGCCACGCTGCCGCACGTGAAAAAGCCGGGTACATCCCGGCTTTTTTGTTGCCCGCGATTCCCCTGCCCGTGGGCCGGCCGGTTCAGTCTGACCCGCGCTCCGACGAGGGCAGCGGGGCCAGCAAGGCTCGCACGTCGTCCTCGCCGAACTTGGCAAGCGCCGCTCCATCCTCGGCCAGCACACTGGCTGCGAGCTCGGCCTTTTTTTCCTGCAGGGCAAGAATTTTTTCTTCGATGCTGCCCGCCGCCACCAGCTTGTAGACGAACACCCGTTTCGTCTGCCCGATGCGGTGCGCGCGGTCGGTGGCCTGGTTCTCCACGGCGGGATTCCACCACGGGTCGTAGTGGATGACGGTATCGGCTGCGGTGAGGTTGAGCCCCACGCCACCGGCCTTGAGGCTGATGAGAAACACCGGCACTTCGCCCGCCTGAAAGCGGCGGATGGGCGTTTCCCGGTCCTGCGTGTCTCCGGTCAGCAGACAGTAGTCGAGCGCTCTCGCCTGCAATTCGGCCTCGATCAGCGCGAGCATGGACGTGAACTGCGAAAACACCAGCACGCGCCGGCCTTCGTCGACCAATTCGGGCAGCATGTCCATCAGCAGGTCCAGCTTGGCGCGCTCCTTCACGGTACGGGCGCCGGCACTCTTGACCAGGCGCGGATCGCAGCACACCTGGCGCAGCTTGAGCAGCGCGTCGAGGATCACGATTTGGCTGCGTGCGAAGCCCTGCGTGCGGATGGCATCGAGCACGCGGGCATCCATGGCGCTGCGCACGGTTTCGTAGAGGTCGCGCTGGCCTCCCACCAGTTCAACCGACCGCACGATGACGGTCTTCTCCGGCAGTTCCTTCGCCACATCTTCCTTGCGCCGGCGCAGCACAAAGGGCGCAATGCGCCGGGCCAGCAGCTCGGCACGCAGCGCATCGCCGCGTTTTTCAATCGGGTTTCGAAACGACTTGTTGAAGGTTTTGGCATCGCCCAGAAAACCGGGCAGCAGAAAGTCGAACTGGGCCCACAGCTCGCCCAGGTGGTTTTCCAGCGGCGTGCCGGTGAGGCACAGGCGATGCCGGGCGGGCAGATCACGCACGATTTTCGCAGCGCGGCTGCCGGCATTTTTCACCGTCTGCGCTTCGTCGAGGATCAACAGGTGCCACTCGGTCGCGGCCAGCGTTTCATGGTCACGCCACAGCAGCGGATAGGTCGTGAGCACCACGTCGTGGCGGGCGATGTCGGCAAATCGGGTGGCCCGGTCCTTGCCGTGCAGCGACAGCACGGCAAGATCGGGGGCGAAGCGTTCGGCCTCGCGCTTCCAGTTGAAGACGAGCGAGGTCGGCAGCACCACCAGCGCAGGCCGGGTGAGTCGCCCCGCCTGCTTTTCGCACAGCAGATGCGCCAGCGTCTGCGCAGTTTTGCCCAGACCCATGTCATCGGCAAGGATGCCTGCCAGATCGTGCGCGCGCAGGTATTGCAGCCACGCCAGGCCTTCGCGCTGATAGGGACGCAGTTCGAGTCGGAAGCCTGCCGGCGGATCGACCGGCTGCACGCCGTCCGCGTCCTTCAGCAACCGGGCGAACGCGAGCACGGCATCCTGCCCGCTGCGGTTCCAGGCGTCGTTGCCAGCCAGGTCTTCGAGGCGCGGCGCGTCGAGCCGGGAAAGCCGCAGCGTGCCGTCCGGGTGGCTGTCGAACAGATCGATGAGGGTATGTGCCAGCGGCTTGATGCGTGATGCGGGCGCGTGGATGCGCAGGCCATCCGGCGTGTGCAGGGCGACGGCTTCGTCGTTGCGGATGGACTGGAGTTTGCTGCGGTCGAGCCAGCGCGGGTCACGCTGGAAAAGTTCATGCAGCAGCGGCGCAAGCGGCAACCGCCGGCCTTCGATGACGACACCGAGATCGAGCGTGAGCCAGCCGTTGCCGCCGTCCTCGAAATCGGCTTCCCAGGCTTCGGCTTCGACATGGTGGTGGCGGAAGTCGCGGGGAATTTCGACGTGCCAGCCGCCCTCGCGCAACGCGGGCACACCGAGCCGCACGAATTCGGGCCACGCCGCTTCGCTCGCCAGCCCGAACACGGGCTCGTCGAACGGCAGCACCCTTGGCGGCACGCGCTTCAGGCCGTGTTCGAGCAATTGCGTGATGCAGTCCGCTTCGCGCGCGGGATCGCGCCTGACCTGTGCCGGTTCGCCATCCTCACCCACGACGAATTCACTCGCATCGTCGACGGCAAAGTGGAATTCCTCGTAAGCGAATTCAACCCGGGCGCAGTCGAACAGGGTGCGCCACCAGTTGGCCTTGTATGCCCGGTGAGCGTGCAGTTCGCGCACTTCCAGCGTAGCGAGATACAGCACCGGGCGGGGTGCGCATTCGACCCGCCGCAGGGTGGCCGACGACGGACGCGGCAGTTCCGGGGCCAGCTCGGCCAGCGCGCCGGCAACGAGCGGCACGTCCGGCGCAGCCAGCGGCGGCAGCGCCAGCAACTGGGCCAGCTGCGCGGGCGCAAGCGACGTGGCCAGCGTCCCCAGCTCCCCGCTCGCGGCGTCGATATACCAGGGGGATTCCAGCACCCAGACGGCATCGGCCGGCGGCTCGGCGGCGAGGTCGACGCGCATGCGCCGGTCGATTTCGCGCCAGGCCAGATTCGCCTGCCGCACGGCCCCTGGCTTCAGCCGGACTGGCGGGGTCGCATCCAGGTACAGACGTCCGGTTTCGAGCATGCGGGCCAGCGCCAGCTCGGCCTTGACGCCCGACAGGGGATAGCGCTCGATCCACGCGGCACGGTCGCGCATCGACCAGATCAGCGGCAGGACCAGTTGGTCCTCATCGGATACGAATGCCGGCGGGCTGGTCAGGGCGCGCTCGATCTGCGACCAGGCCACGGTGCGCAGCAATTTCCCGGCGTCGTCGGCACGACCCTTGAGAAAGCGCAGTTGCAGGCCGGTCGGCGTCAGCGCCAGCAGGTAGAAGAGGCTGTCGCGCCGGATGGCGCTGGGCGCAGCCGGCGCGGCGCGGGGCGGGGCCACGCGCTGCTGGCGAAACGCCTCGATCCAGTTCAGCACCTCCGGGTTCACCCGGGTGGGCGTGCGCTGTGCATCCAGCCAGGCCAGCATCGTGGCCGCACCGTGCTTGCAGTTGAGGCCCACCGGGCAGGAGCAGAACGCCCTGGGCGTGACCCGGCCGCGCGCATCGAGCTGGAAATGCACGATCACGCCGTAAGGCTGGGGGGCCTTGCCGCGCACACTGGCAAACAGGACATTGCGTTCGAGCTTGAGGCCCGAGACATGCCGCAGATAGGGGCGGGCCTTGTCGACTTCGGCGGCACCGAACCAGCGGACGACATCGGCTTCGTCGAACTCGGGGGCGGGAAGGTTCTTGACTTGCGGCATGGCCGCCCATTCTAACCTTGACCGGATTGCCTCCCGCATGGCGCAGGAATCGGGTGGCCGGGTACGAACCGGCGCAGTACAGTCACGGCATGCCCGCATCCGATCACCGTACCGACTACGCCCGTGTGGCCGACGCCATCGACTGGCTGCGCACGCATCGCCACGCCCAGCCGGAACTCGCCGAACTGGCGCGGCACATGCATCTGTCCGAAGCCCACGTGCAACGCCTGTTCACCCGCTGGGCCGGCATCAGCCCCAAGCGCTTCCTGCAAAGCCTCACCCTGGCGTCTGCGCGCGAGCGCCTGCTGGGCCCGGCCGACCTGCTCGCCATCAGCGGGGATCTCGGCCTGTCGGGCCCAGGCCGCCTGCACGACCTGTTCGTGACCTTCGAGGCCATGTCGCCGGGCGAAGCCCGCAGCGGTGGCGCGGGGCAGCAGTTGCACTGGGGCGTGCACGACACACCCTTCGGCGAGGCGCTGATCGCCACGAGTCCTCGCGGCGTCTGCGCCGTGCATTTCCTGGCGGAAGGGGAAGCCCCCACGGCGCGGCTGCAGAACGACTGGCCGAATGCCCGACTCGAACACCGCCCGGACACGACAGCGGCGACGGCCACGGCGCTCTTCCACGCCGCGCGTCCGGCCCCGCTTGCCCTGTGGCTCAAGGGCAGCAATTTCCAGTTGCAGGTCTGGCGTGCCCTGCTCGCCATTCCGCCGGGACGGCTCACGAGTTACGGCGCGCTGGCCGCCACATTGGGGCAGCCGAACGCGGCCCGTGCGGTGGGGCACGCCGTGGCGGCCAATCCACTCGCGGTATGCATCCCGTGCCACCGGGTCATCCGCGCCTCCGGCCTGCCCAGCGCGTATCGCTGGGGCGAGGCGCGCAAGGCGGCGATTCAGGCCTGGGAGCTGGGCGGCGAGGGATGATGCGTCGGCAGGTGAACGTTCGTACCGTGACGCGGCACGGCGTCAATGTCGGCCTGGTGAGCCTGCAGGCGGCGGTCGACCACCCAATGGTAGAACAGCGGAATGAAGAACACCGCCAGGAAGGTGGCCGCCAGCATGCCACCCACCACGCCGGTACCGACGGCATGGCGCGCACCAGCCCCCGCGCCGGTCGAGATCGCCAGCGGCACGACCCCCAGGATGAAGGCCAGCGAGGTCATCAGGATCGGGCGGAAGCGCAGGCGTGCAGCTTCCAGCGCCGCCGCCACGCTGGAATACCCTTCGGATTTTTTCAGCACCGCGTATTCGACGATGAGAATGGCGTTCTTCGCCGCCAGCCCCAGCAGGGTGACCAGCCCGATCTGGAAATACACGTCGTTGGTGAGCCCGCGCAGCCACACCGCCGCCAGCGCGCCGAAGGTGCCAAAGGGCAGTGCCATCAGCACGGCGAACGGCAGCGACCACTTTTCGTATTGCGCGGCGAGGATGAGGAACACCATCAACACGGCCAGCCCGAGTGCAAAGCCGGCCGTGCCGCCCGACCGTTTTTCCTGGAATGACGCGGAAGTCCATTCGTAGCTGAAATCGGGTGGCAGGGTCTTCTTCGCGATTTCATCGACGATGGCGAGTGCCTGACCCGAACTGATGCCCGGCACCGCGCCGCCCATGATCTTCACCGCCTGGTAGTTGTTGTAGCGGTCGAGCGTTTCGGGGCCGGACGAGAACGACACGCGTGCCAATGCCGACATCGGCACCATGTCGCCGCTGGCATTGGGCACATACAGTGCGGACACGTCCTGCGGCGTCTTGCGTGCGCCCGGTTCGGCGCTCATCAGCACCTGCCAGGTGCGGCCATACTTGTTGAAGTCGTTGACGTAATAGCTGCCGAGTGTGGCCGAGAGCGTGTTGAACACGTCGTCGATCTTCACCCCGAGCATCTTGGCCTTTTCGCGGTCGACATCCACGTACAGCTGCGGCACATGCGGCCGCCACAGCGTGAGTACCTGACTCAGGCGGGGATCCTGGCGCGCGGCGGCGAGGAAGGTATCGGCCACCTCGGACAGCCGCTTGGGATCGCCCTCACCCTTGTTCTGGATGTAGAACTCGAAGCCGCCGGCGTTGCCGAGGCCAAAGATGGGCGGCGGGGCAAACGCCAGCACCAGCGCTTCCTTGATGTGGGCGGTGGCACCGGAAATTTCGCCGACCATCTGGTCGATGGTCTTGTCGCGCTCGTCCCAGTGGCGCGCGGCGACGAAGATGGTGGCCGCGCTGTTGCGGAAACCGCCGCCGAGGAAATCGAGTCCGGCAAATGCCACCACGTGTTCGACCGCCGGATCATTGCGGGCGATGGCGTCGATCTGCTTCACCACGTCGGTAGTGCGCGCAAGCGTTGCACCGTCGGGCAGGTAGGCAGCGCTGATGTAGTAGCCCTGGTCCTCGTTGGGCACGAGGCTGCCCGGCGTTTTCGTCCACAGCATGAAAGCAGCGGCAATCATCAGGCCATAGATGACGAGCGCGATCAGCGAGCGCCGCATCAGGAAGGTGACGCCCCCCAGATAGCCATGGGTGAAGCGCGCGAAGCCGGCATTGAAGGCACGGAAAAACCGGCCCGGTTCGTGCGGCTTTTCCCCTTTGAGCAGCGCCACGCAGAGCGCCGGCGTGAGCGTAAGCGCGACGATGCCCGAGATGACGACGGCGATGGAAATGGTGACGGCAAACTGGCGATACAGCTCGCCGGTGAGGCCGCCCAGGAAGGCGATGGGGATGAATACCGCGCACAGCACCAGCACGATGGCGATGACCGGCCCGGTGACTTCGCGCATGGCTTTCAGCGCGGCCTCGCGTGGCGATTTTTTCTCTTCGTGGATGATGCGCTCGATGTTTTCCAGCACCACGATCGCATCGTCGACCACGATGCCGATCGACAGCACCATGCCGAAGAGCGTGAGCGTGTTGATCGAATAGCCGAGCAGCAGCAGGCCGACGAAAGTGCCCAGCAGCGACACCGGCACCGCCAGGATCGGGATCAGCGTGGCGCGCCAGTTCTGCAGGAACAGGAACACCACCAGCACCACCAGCAGGATGGCTTCGCCCAGCGTCTTCAGCACTTCACGGATCGACACTTCGACGAAGCGCGTGGTGTCGTAGGGAATGGCGTAATCGAGGCCTTCGGGGAAACTCTGCTTCAGTTCCTCGACTGTGCTTTTCACGACATCGCCCACTTCCAGCGCATTTGCGCCCGGCTGCAGGAAGATGCCGACGAGCGTGGCCGGCTTGCCGTTGTAGAGGCCGTTGAAGTCGTAGTCCTTGGAGCCGAGCTCGACCCGCGCGACATCCTTCAGCCGCAGCAGCGAACCGTCGGCGTTGGCGCGTACGACGATGTTCTCGAACTCCTTCGGGTCGGCGAGCCGGCCCTTGGCCGTGAGCGAATACACCAGCGACTGTCCCTGGTCGATGGGCGGCTGGCCGATCTTGCCGGGTGCGAACTGCGCGTTCTGTTCGCCGATGGCGCGCGAGAGATCGGCCACCGTCACGCCCAGCTGCGCCATGCGGTCGGGCTTGAGCCAGATCCGCATCGCGTAATCCTTCGCGCCGAAGATCTGCACGTTGGTGGTGCCGGGAATGCGTTTGAGCCGGTCCAGCACGTTGAGTGTGACGTAGTTGCTGGTGTAGAGGTCGTCGAAGCGCCCGTCCGGCGAGAGGAAGGCCAGCACCTGCAGGAAGGCCGACGAGCCCTTCTCCACCGTCACGCCCTGGCGCCGCACTTCTTCCGGCAGGCGCGCCTCAGCCTGCTTCACGCGGTTGTTGACGTTGAGCGCGGCCTTGTCGACGTCGGACCCGATCTCGAAGGTGACCTGGATTTCCAGCACGCCATTGGAGGCAGACGTTGAAGACATGTACATCATGTCCTCGATGCCGTTGATCGCGTTTTCCAGCGGCGCGGCGACGGTCTGTTCGAGCACGCCCGCCGACGCGCCGGGATAGATCGCGCGCACGGTGACGACTGGCGGCGCGATCTCGGGATACTGCGCGATCGGCAGCACGCGCATGGCGAGCAGGCCCGCCAGCACGACGAGGATGGACAGGACCGTCGAGAATATCGGCCGGTCGATGAAGTAGCGCGAGAGCATGGTGTGTGCCCCCGCTTACTTGGCTGGCTGCGCAGACTGCGCGGCGGCCTGGGCGGGCGGCGCGGCGGGTTTCGCCGGTGCGGCCCCGGCTTCGCTCGCGGCCACCGGCATGCCCGGGAAGAATATCCTCGCCATGCCGTCGACGATCACGCGGTCCCCCGCTTTCAGGCCCTGACGAATCACCCAGCGTCCATTCGACTGGTCGGGATCGCCGCCAGTCCATGCCCCCACCACCACCGGTCGGGGCAGAGCCACGGTCATGCCTTTGTCGCCCAGCGTGGCAACGTAAACGAACTTGCCGGTGGTGCCATCCTGCACGGCCGATTGCGGCACGGTGATGGCATCGGGCAGGCTGCCGCCCTCCACGATCACACGCACGAACTGGCCGGGCTTGAGTGCGCCGTCGGCGTTGGCGAACTCGGCCCGCATGTCGAATGCACCGGTTTCAGCATTGGCCTTGTAGTCGCTGAAATTCAGCTTGCCGCTCGCCTCGGCACGGCTGCCATCGGCAAGCACCAGCCCCACGCGCTGCTTGCCTGCCTGCAGGGCCCCTTCGGCGATCTGTTTTTCCAGCGTGAGGCGCTCGTCCTCGCCAATGGAAAATCGTGCGTACAACGGATGAATCTGCGCCAGCGTGGCGAGCGCCGGACCGGTGGGGGCCACCAGTGCGCCTTCCACCTGGAGCGCCCGCCCCATCACACCGGCGATGGGTGCGCGAATTTCGGTGTAGTTGCGGCTGATGCGGGCATCGGTCAGACCGGCCTCGGCGGATTTCACACCCGCGCGTGCCACATCGAGCGCGGCCTGTGTGGCGTCGAGCGCACGCTGGCTGACGAAGCCCTGGGCCGCCAGCGACTGGTTGCGCGCATATTCCACCTGCGCTTCCTTGTAGAGGGCGGCGCGATTGGCCAGTTCAGCCTCGGCGGCGCGCACCTGCGCCATCTGGCTGCCGGAGTCCAGGGTGTAGAGCAGGGCCCCGGCCTTGACCGGCGCACCCTCTTCAAAATGCCGGCGCTCGATCAGCGCCGAGATGCGGGGGCGGATTTCCACTTCCCGCGAAGCTTCCAGCCGGCCCACGTATTCAAAGTTGACCGGCACGGTCTGGGGCTTGACCGTCTCCACGGTCACGGCGGCGGGCGGAGGCATACCGCCCTGTTGCTGCGGGCCCGCATCGGGCTGGCCGCAGGCTGCCAGCACGGCAGACAGACTGAGGGCGAAGAACGTGGTTGCGCGTGACATGACACTCCCCTGGTTTGATTTTGTACGCCATCATAACAACATACATTCATGTATGTAAATTGCTTCATGGCAGGTTTTTGTGGACAATCGGGCCATGGTCAAGAAAACACGCGAGGATGCCCTCGCCACCCGCGACGCACTGCTGACGGCTGCGCTGCAAACCTTCCGCGAGCGCGGCGTCGCCCACACCCGCCTATCCGATGTGGCCGCCCGCGCCGGGGTGACGCGCGGCGCAATCTACTGGCATTTCAAGGACAAGGCTGAGCTGTTTGCCGCCGTGTGCGAACGCGGCACCCTGCCGGTGGAAGCCCTGCTTGCCGAAGCCAGCCGCACGGTGCAGCGCGATCCGCTCGCCACGGTCAAGCAACTGGCGCTGATGGCCCTGAAGCAACTGGCGGGGCACGCCGACACCCAGGCGATGTTCGACGTGATCTTCCACAAGTGCGAGTTCACCGACGAGCTCGCGCCGGTGGTCGCCAAGAACGATGCCGACCGTTCGGCCTGCCTGACCCAGGTGCAGGCCCTGTTCGAACAGGCCGTGGCGGTGGGCCAGCTGCCCGCGCACACCGATACCTTTCTGGCAACCCAGGGCATGCACGCCTACATGGTGGGCCTGATGCACGAGTGGGTGCTCACCCCGGGAAGCTATGACCTCGCCGCCTGCGCCGAGCCCCTGCTCGACACCTATCTGGCCGGTCTCATGCAGCGTCCGCCGCGCTGTCCGTAGGCCCGTCGCTGCCCGATGCCAGCTTGAACAGGGCCAGCGCCCGGGCACGCTGCACGGCATGATCGACGACGGGCACTGGGTAATCGCGCCCGATCACCACGCCCAGCCGGGTCTGTTCGGCCGCCGGCACGGTCCAGGGCGCGTGGATGAATTTGTCGGGCAAGGTCGCCAGTTCCGGAACATAGCGGCGGATGAACTTGCCCTGCGGGTCGAATTTTTCCGACTGGGTGACGGGATTGAAGATGCGGAACCACGGCTGCGCATCGCAGCCGACCGACGCCGCCCATTGCCAGCCGCCGCTGTTGGCCGCCAGGTCGAAATCGATCAACGTGTCGGCGAAATAGCGCTCGCCCAGCCGCCAGTCGACCAGCAGGTCCTTGGTCAGAAAGCTCGCCGTCACCATGCGCAGGCGGTTGTGCATGTAGCCGGTCTGGTTGAGTTGCCGCATCGCAGCGTCGACCAGCGGATAGCCAGTGCGGGCTTCGCACCAGGCCTCGAAGTGCCCCGGCGGGTTCGGCCAGGGCAGCGCATCGAACTGCGGCTTGAAGGCCTGTCCAGCCGCCACCCCGGGCCGATGCCAGAGAATCTGGTGGTAGAAATCGCGCCAGACCAGTTCCGACAGCCAGGTTTCCGCCCCGCGCCCGCCGATGCCATAGGCCGTGGCCGCGAGCTGTCGCACCGACACCGTGCCAAAACGCAGGTGCACGGACAGGTAGGACGGCCCCTTGATCGCAGGAAAATCCCGCGCGTCCTTGTATTGCCCGATGCGGTCGAGAAAATCCTCGAACAGGCGCGCACCGCCCGACATCCCCGTGGGCAGCTTCAGTGCGGCGAGATTGGTTGGCTCGAAGCCCAGGTCGGCCAGCGCCGGCACCGGCCGTGAGTCGGCAGCCAGCCGGTCTGCGTAACGCTCAACCGGATACGCGGTCAGATAAAAGGGCGCGAGCGTCTTCAGCCAGGCGTTCTTGTAGGGCGTGAAGACCGAGAACGGCGTACCGGCGGCAGTGAGCACTTCCTCGCGCTCGAAGATCGTGCAGTCCTTGCCGTGATGGAAGGCGAGGCCCGCATGGCTCAGGGCCGCCGCCACTGCGGTGTCGCGGGCGATGGCAGCCGGGTCGTCATCATGGTTGCAATACACCGCTTCGGCCCCCAGTTCGACCGCCAGCTTGGGAATCGCCGTGCGCGCGTGATCATGCAGCACCACCAGCCCGCCGCCGCGCGCCTGCAGGGCCTGTTGCAGTTCGCAGACGCTGGCGTGGATGAATTCGACACGCCGGTCAGCCGGGTTCGGCAACGCATCGAGAATCTCGCGGTCGAAGACGAACACGCAGACAACCTGGCGTGCGGATTTGAGCGCATGGTAGAGCGCGGCATGATCGAAGTCGCGCAGGTCACGGCGAAACCAGACCAGTGCACGGGAATATTCAGGCATGGGGAATGCTTGCCGCTATAGTGGATACGAGTCGCAGATTACAATGAGGGCGTGCACATGGATACCGTCAACCTCACCCACCATTTCCTCATCGCCATGCCGGGCATGGTCGATCCCAATTTCAACGGCACGCTGACCTATATCTGCGACCACAGCGACCAGGGCGCGCTCGGCGTGGTGGTCAACCGGCCCATCGATCTCGACCTCTCGACGCTGTTCGAACAGATCGGTCTTGCGCTGCCGGAACGCCTGCAGCGCAAGACCGTGTATTTCGGCGGCCCGGTGCAGACCGAACGCGGCTTCGTGCTACACACCCCGCCGCAGACCTTCAGCTCGACACTCACGGTCAACAACGCGGTCAGCCTCACCACCTCCAAGGACGTGCTCGAAGCCGTGAGCCAAGGGGCCGGGCCGGACAAGTTCATGGTCTCGCTGGGTTACGCGGGCTGGTCGCCCGGCCAGCTCGAAGACGAACTGAAGCAGAACGCCTGGCTGTCGGTTGCCGCCGACCCGCAGGTGATTTTCGACCTGGCCCCGGAAGAGCGCCTGTCCGCCGCCATGAAGCTGCTCGGCATCGATTTCGCCAGCCTCTCAGAAGAAGCCGGGCACGCGTGACGCTGGCGGACACCCACGGCACGGTGCTCGCCTTCGACCTCGGGTTGAAGCGCACAGGTGTCGCCTCGGGCGAACTCTCACTCGGCATCGCCCACCCTCTCACCGTCATCCAGGCCGACTCCACCGACACCCGCCTCGCCGCCATCGACAGGCTGGTGGCCGAATGGCGTCCCGCGCTGCTGGTACTGGGCCTGCCCACCCATGCCGACGGCGGCGAGCATGAAATGACCCGGGTAGCCAGAAACTTCGCGCGCAAATTAGAATCGCGCTTCAAGCTGCCGGTCTTTCTGGTGGACGAACGCCATACCAGCACGGCGGCCGAATCCGCCCTGCACGATCAGGGCGTCCACGGCAAAAAGAACAAGGCGCATCTCGACGCCGTGGCTGCGCAACTCATCCTGCAGGGATTTTTCGATGACCGCCTCGTTGCCTGACGCCACCTCGCTGATCGACGCACTGGCCGCCGCCATCGCGCCCGGTTTCGATCCGGATACCCGCATCGTCGGCATCCATACCGGCGGCGTGTGGGTGGCCGAGCGCCTGCACGCGCTGCTGCGCTCGCCCCATCCCATCGGCCAGCTCGACATCTCCTTCTACCGCGACGACTTCTCGCGCATCGGCCTGCATCCGCAGGTGAAGCCGTCCAATCTGCCCTACGATCTGGAGGGCCGTCCGCTGCTGCTGGTGGACGACGTGCTGCATACCGGCCGCACCATCCGCGCCGCGATGAACGAACTCTTCGACTACGGCCGGCCGGCCTTGATCCAGCTCGCTGTGCTGGTCGACCGGGGCGGCCGCGAGTTGCCCATCCGCCCCGATTTTGCCGGCCTCGTGCTCGACGTGCCGGCCCACCAGAACATCAACCTGTCCCGCCTCGACGACGGGCACCTCACCCTCTCCATTGCATGAACCCTCAGCTCACGACCGACGGCAGGCTGCGCCACCTGCTCACGCTCGACGGCCTGCCGCGCGCGATCCTCACGCAGATCCTCGACACCGCCGAGTCCTTCATGGACGTGGGCGAGCGCGAGGTGAAGAAAGTGCCGCTGCTGCGCGGCAAGTCGATCTTCAATCTCTTCTTCGAGCCGTCGACGCGCACCCGCACCACCTTTGAAATCGCCGCCAAGCGTCTCTCCGCCGACGTGGTGAACCTCAACATCGCCACCTCCAGCCAGACCAAGGGCGAGGCCATCCTCGACACCGTGGACAACCTGGCCGCGATGCACGCCGACATGTTCATCGTGCGGCATTCGCAATCCGGGGCAGCGCATTTCATCGCGCGCAACGTTGCGCCGCACATTTCGGTGGTGAATGCGGGCGACGGCCGCCATGCGCATCCGACGCAGGGCCTCCTGGACATGTTCACCATCCGCCGCTACAAGGGCGCGTTCCATAACCTCACTGTGGCAGTCGTGGGCGACGTGCTGCACTCGCGCGTCGCACGGTCGCAGATTCATGCGCTGACCACGCTGGGCGTGCCCGAAGTGCGCGTCATCGGCCCGAAAACCCTGCTGCCCGCCGGCGTCGAGCAAATGGGCGTCAAGGTCTTCCACAACATGGAACAGGGACTGGCGGGATGCGACGTGGTGATCATGCTGCGTCTGCAGAACGAGCGCATGCGTGGCGCGCTGCTGCCCAGCGCGCAGGAATACTTCAAGTTCTTCGGCCTCACGCCGGAGAAACTGGCGCTGGCCAAACCCGACGCCATCGTGATGCACCCCGGCCCGATGAATCGCGGTGTCGAAATCGATTCCGAAGTGGCCGACGGCCCGCAGTCGGTCATCCTGCCGCAGGTGACCTACGGCATCGCGGTGCGCATGGCGGTGATGGCGATGCTGGCGGGAGGATCGCAATGAAGATCGCAATCAAGGGTGGGCGCGTGATCGACCCCATGAACCAGCGCGACGGCGTTGCGGATATCTACGTCGCCGCCGGCAAGATCGTCGCGGTGGGCGAAGCGCCGGCAGATTTCCACGCCAACCGCACGATCGATGCCAGCGGCCTGGTGGTCTGCCCCGGCCTTGTCGATCTTTCGGTGCGGCTGCGCGAACCCGGTTTCGAATACAAGGCCACGCTCGAATCGGAAATGCTTGCGGCAGCCTCGGGCGGCGTCACCTCGCTTGCCTGCCCGCCCGACACCGACCCGCCACTCGACGAGCCGGGGCTGGTGGAAATGCTGAAATTCCGGGCCAAGAACCTGCCCGGCCCGCGCGTCTATCCCATTGGTGCACTCACGCAAAAACTCGAAGGCAAGCTGCTCACCGAAATGGCCGAGCTGACCGAAGCCGGTTGCCGTGCCTTCACCCAGGCCGACGCCCCGCTCACCGATTCGCAGGTGTTGCTGCGCGCCATGGAATACGCTGCCACCTTCGGTTTTTCGCTGTGGCTGCGGCCGCAGGATGTGTCTCTCGCCCGGGGCGGCATCGCACACGATGGGGCCATCGCTTCGCGGCTCGGCCTGCCGGGGATTCCTTCGCTGGCCGAGACGGTGGCGCTGGCCACGATCCTACAACTGGCCCGCGCCACCGGCGCACGCGTGCATTTGTCGCGGCTCTCCACCCGCGAGGGCATTGCCATGGTGCGTGCCGCCAAGGCGCAGGGCCTCGCGGTCAGCTGCGACGTGGCGACACCGCACGTGCATCTGTGCGAAAACGACCTGGTCGGCTTCGACGCCCATCTGCACCTGACCCCGCCGCTGCGCGCCCTGCGCGACCGCGACGCCATCCGCGAAGCCCTGCGCGATGGCTCGATCGACGCCCTGTGTTCCGACCACACACCGGTCGACGAAGACGAAAAACAGGTGCCCTTCGGCGAGTCCTCACCCGGCGCATCCGGCGTGGAACTGCTGCTGCCGCTGACCCTGAAATGGGCGCGCGAGATGGACGTGCCGCTGATGCAGGCCATCGACCTCGTGTCGTGGAAGCCGGCGCAGATCCTCGGGGTGCCGGGCGGGCATCTGTCGGTGGGCAGCTGTGCCGACATCTGCGTGTTCGACGAAACAGAGGAGTGGCAGGTCAGCCCCCGATCACTGGCGAGCCAGGGCAAGAACACGCCTTTTCTCAACCAGCCGATGCAGGGCCGCGTGCGCTACACCATCATCGACGGACATCTCGATTTCGAAGCACACTGACACCATGCGCGGTGCCGGGCACCTGACAGCCCTCTTCCTGGTTGGTGCGACTGCCGTGGCGGGGTTTGCGCCACTCGGCTGGTGGCCGCTGACCTGGCTGGCGCTGGTCGTGCTGTTTGTGTCGCTCGCGCGTGCGGACAGCGCACGGCAAGGCTTCGCGCGCGGCATGGCCTGGGGACTGGGGTTTTTCCTCGCCGGCGTGAGCTGGGTCTACGTGAGCCTGCATGTTTACGGCGGCATGGCCGCGCCGCTGGCTGCACTGGCCACGCTGCTGTTCTGTGCGTTTCTCGCCCTCTTTCCCGCCGCAGCCGGTGCAGTCGCCGCACGCATTTCCGGCACTGGCATGCGCACGCTGCTGGCGCTGCCACTTGCCTGGTCGGTTCTGGAATGGACGCGTGGCTGGATATTCACGGGCTTCCCCTGGCTGGGGCTGGGCTATTCGCAGGTTCCGGAGGGCCCCCTGGCGGGGTTCGCACCACTAGTCGGCCTCTATGGCGTGAACACCCTGCTGGCCCTGTCTGCCGCGCTTGCGGCCTGGGCCTGGATCGTGCCCCGCCCCCGCAGCCGCCTGGGGGCGCTCGCAGCCATTGTGCTGCTGTCCGCCACTGGTCTGGGCCTGCACACTCGGACCTGGGCGCAACCGGACGGCACACCCACCCGGGTGGCGCTGTTGCAGGGCAACGTGCCACAAAACCTGAAATGGCGACCCGAGGCCTCCACCGAAACCCTCGCACTGTACGCCCGGCTGGCGCAGGCCTCGCCCGCGCAACTGATCGTGATGCCGGAAACCGCCTTGCCCATTTTTGAAACGGACCTGCCCGACCTGTATCGCGAAGGCCTGCAGCAGCTTGGCCGGCAAAACGGAGGCGACGTGCTGGTCGGCCTGCCCACCGGCCAGCCCGATGGCGCGTATTACAACAGCGTGATCAGCCTCGGCACCGCACCCGTCCAGCGTTATCACAAGTCGCATCTGGTGCCGTTTGGTGAATACATCCCGCAGAAGGCCGTATGGGGCTGGGTGCTGGATGTGCTGCACATTCCCCTGTCCGATTTTGCGCGCGGTGCCCCCGATCAGGCACCGATTGAGGCAGGCGGCCAGCAGGTCGCCATGAACATCTGCTACGAAGATGCCTTCGGCGAGGAAATCATTCGCGCGCTGCCGGCGGCCACGCTGCTGGCCAACGTCAGCAATCTGGCCTGGTTCGGCGATTCGCTCGCGCCCTGGCAGCATGCCCAGATGTCGCAGGCGCGTGCGCTGGAAACCGGCCGCATGATGCTGCGCGCAACCAACACCGGCCTCACCGCCATCATCGATACCCGGGGACGGATCGTCGCGGCACTGCCGCTGTTCGAGACCGGGACGCTCCAGGGCAGCGTGCAGGGCTACGCCGGCGCGACGCCCTATGTACGCTGGGGCAACTCGCCCGTGCTGCTGGTCTGGGGAGGGGTGGCGGTCGGGCTGGCCCTGCGCCAGCTGCGGCGCGCGGGTCGTGGCCCCGATACGCGCACGCGCTGAAACAGGATCAGGCCGCCGCCCGGATGCGTGTGGCGTTGCGGCCGCTGCGCTTGGCTTCGAGCAGTGCAGCATCGGCGCGGGCCAGCGCCTCGTTGTCCTGCTTGTCGTTGCGGCTGTATTCCGACAGGCCGCCGCTCCATGACAGTTTCTGCGTCACACCCGGGATCAGTTCGACGCTTTCCGGCATGTTGGAACGCAGGCGGTCTGCCAGTTCCTGCGCCCGATCGAGCGGGGTGTAGGGGAACAGCACGCAGAATTCGTCGCCGCCCAGACGGGCGATGAAATCGCTGTTGCGCAGGGCTCGCTTCAGCGCCTCACCGAACTTGATGATGAGCTGGTCCCCCGCTTCGTGGCCGAAGGTGTCGTTGACCTGCTTGAAATTATCGATGTCGAGGATGAGCAGGCTGTGCGACCAGCCATCCTTGAGGCTGGCAAACAGTTCCTTCTGCTTCTCGTCGAAACTGCGGCGGTTGTTGACCTGCGACAGATGATCGAGCCGCGCCTGCGTGGTCGCTTCCTTCTGGCGACCCAGCATCACCTTGCCGAGCTTGAGCATGGTGTCGAGCGGCGTCTGGAACTCGGCCAGATTCACGGGATAGTCGTTGCGCAGGCGCTGCTGGCGCAGGTCGTTGGTGAGCTTGACCATCATGCGCAGATTGTCGCTGACACGGTTTTTGACGGTCAGCACGATGCCCATCACCAGAACGGCCACGACCAGGCTGACCACCAGCCAGCCCAGCACATAGGGCGCGATATTCTCGATCGCCCGGGCATCATCACGCCAGACGGCAATCGTCCAGGGTGTACCGGTGAGCGCGATCCAGTCGGGATCATTGCGCTTCTTGATGGCCTGGTTGCCCCGGCGCATGAGCACGCTGACCTTGCCGTTGCCTTCACTCTGCTGCAATTCGGCATAGGCTGCGGCGTCGGGAAGCGGCAGGGTGTCGAACAGGGTCTGAAGCTGGGGCAGGCTCTGCTCGACGATCACGAAGCCCAGGCGCTGTCCCGCCGCATTGCTGACAGCGTGGGAAACCGAGAGGTTGAACGTTGCCGCCGCCCCCGATCCGCCCCGGCCGGCGCTGGCAATCAGCCGACGCGTGTCCACAGGTAGAAAGCCCGGCAGCAACTGGCGCTGGCCGTCCGTCACGAACAGCACGGTCGCCTCCTGATTCAGTGCATGCAGGTTGCCAGCCTGGGCCTGGCAAATCTCGGGGGAAACCGTGGAAAAACAGGCCAGGGTTTGCGGATGCGCCGCAATTCTTGCCGCGCTCTTTTGCATGGCATCGGCCAGAAACTCGATCTGCGCGGCCATCACCGGCTTGTCGAGCTCTTCGCCGGCGGTCTGCGGCTGGGGACGCGTCTGGTACACCGCGAGCGTGACGAAACCGGCCAGCAGCGTGAGCGCCGCGACCAGAATCAGGCCAAACCGCGATATGGACGTGGGGGGCATGTCGCATGCGTCGACTGACGCCTATCCTCTTTTTCTGTTCTCCGCATTCGCAACCGGTGGGAACCGGTCGCGCCGTTTTCACAAGAACAGCAAAATCCGTGCCCCGCCCCCATCAAACAGGCTATGCGGGCAATCCGTCATCCCCGTGTAAAAAAAACCGACACTATTGGCGACCCGTACTGCCGAAGCCGCCTGCGCCCCGTTCGCTGGATTCGAATGCGTCCACCACATTGAACTGGGCCTGCACCACCGGCACGATGACCAGTTGCGCCAGCCGTTCCATCGGTGTGAGTTCAAAGGCGCTCTGGCTGCGGTTCCAGGCCGAAACCATCAGCTGGCCCTGATAATCCGAATCGATCAGCCCCACCAGGTTGCCCAGCACGATGCCGTGTTTGTGGCCCAGCCCGGAACGCGGCAGGATCATCGCCGCATAGCCGGGATCGGCCAGATGGATCGCCAACCCGGTCGGAATCAGCCGGGTTTCGCCCGGTTGCAGCTGAATCGGCGCATCGATGCAGGCGCGCAGGTCGAGTCCGGCCGAGCCCGATGTGGCATAGGCCGGCAGCGCGTCCCGCAGGCGGGCGTCGAGAATCTTCACATCCATCTTCATTTTCGTCGGGCTTTCGTCAGTTGAGGTGCAAGGCGATGTGGCGAATGAGCGCCCGCGCCTGGGTGGTCTTGTCGGCACGCGGCAAGGAATGCTGCCCGGCTGCATCCAGCAGGACCAGTTCGGCCGAGTCCTGGCCCAACGTGTCCTGAGCCAGATTGGCCACCAGGAGCGGCAGGTTCTTGCGTTGCCGCTTCGCTTCGGCGTGCGCGATGAGGTGCTCGGTCTCGGCTGCGAATCCCACGCAAAAAGGGCTGTCGGGGCGCGCCGCCACCTCGGCGAGGATGTCCGGGTTGGGCGTCAGATCGAGTTGCAAGCCATCACCATCGGGGCTTTTCTTGAGCTTGTGCGGGGCGACGGCTTCCACGCGGTAGTCGGCCACCGCTGCCACGGCGATGAACACGTCGGCCGGCAGTTCGGCCAGCACGGCCGCCCGCATGTCGGCCGCCGTTTCCACCGATATCCGTCGCACTCCCGGAGGCGCAGCCAGACAGGTGGGGCCGGAGACCAGGCAGACGTCGGCGCCAGCGTCACGCGCGGCCGACGCCACCGCGTAGCCCATCTTGCCCGAGCTGCGATTGGTGAGGCCGCGCACCGGATCGATGGGCTCGTAGGTCGGCCCGGCCGTAACCAGCACGCGCCGGCCGGCAAGCACGCCGGGTGCAGTCATCACCTGCACTTCCGCCAGCAGTTCGGCCGGTTCCAGCATCCGGCCGAGCCCGGTTTCACCGCAGGCCTGTTCGCCCGCTGCCGGGCCCAGCACACGCACCCCGTCGGTCCGCAACTGGGCCAGATTGCGCTGCGTGGCCGCCGCTGACCACATGGCCTGATTCATCGCCGGTGCCACCAGCAAGGGGACGCTGCGTGCAAGGCACAGGGTCGAGAGCAGATCATCGGCGCGCCCGTGCACAAGCTTGGCCAGGAAATCGGCGGTGGCTGGCGCAACCAGAATCCAGTCGACTCCACGCGCGGCATGGATATGCGCCATGCCGTCGCCGTCCGGGTTGTCCCACATCGAAGTCAGCACCGGCTGCCCTGACAGCCCCTGGAATGTGAGGGGCGTAACGAAGCGACACGCAGACTCGGTCATGGCCACGCGCACGCCGGCCCCCGATTTCCGCAGCAGGCGACAGAGTTCCGCCGCCTTGTAGGCCGCCACGCCGCCGGTTACGCCGAGGAGAATGTTCTTGCCGGAGAGCGACACCGTTCTGTTCTTGAAGAGGCTTATAGAATGGCAACATTCTACGGGAGGGGAGAAGATCGTGGCGATTCGGGACTGGCCGGAAGATGCGCGTCCGCGTGAAAAGCTCCTGCAGCAGGGCGCGGCGACCCTGACCGACGCCGAACTGGTGGCGGTCTTTCTCCGGACCGGCGTCACCGGCAAAAGCGCGGTCGACCTGGGGCGTGAACTGATCCAGCGCTTTGGCGGCCTTGGCAAACTTTGTCGCGCCGACCGTCAGGCCGCCTGCGCCGCCCCCGGCATCGGGGCCGCCAAGTACGCCCAGCTTGCCGCCGTAATGGAAATGGCGCGCCGCACCCTGGCTGAAGACATGCGTGCCGGTGACGCCCTGACCTCGCCGGACACGGTGCGCGACTATCTGCGGCTGATCCTGCGCGACAAGGAATATGAGGTGTTCTGCTGCGTGTTTCTCGACGCCCAGCACCGCGTGCTCGCCACCGAGGAACTCTTTCGCGGCACCCTCACCCAGACCAGTGTCTACCCGCGCGAAGTCGTCAAGCGCGCCCTCGCACACAATGCCGCCGCACTCGTCATCGCGCACAACCACCCCAGCGGCGTGGCCGAGCCCAGCCAGGCCGACCGCCAGCTGACCCGGCATCTTGCCGAAGCGCTGGCGCTGGTGGATGTCCGGGTACTGGACCATTTCATTGTTGCCGGCCCGTCTGCACTGTCTTTCCGGGAAGCCGGGCACCTCTGACTTGCCTTGCCCTGTCGGGCTATGGTATAAATCGCGGTTCTCGGGTTTCGGCCTTGCCGTGACCCTCCACCATTTTTCATGTTTCTGGAGCAGCGTCATGGCTCGCGTATGTATCGTTACGGGCAAGAAGCCCATGGTCGGGAACAACGTTTCCCACGCCAACAACAAAACCAAGCGTCGTTTCCTCCCCAACCTGCAATACCGCCGGTTCTGGGTTGAAAGCGAAAACCGCTGGGTGCGTCTGCGCCTGTCCAATGCCGCGCTCCGCACCATCGACAAAAACGGCATCGACGCCGTGCTGGCTGATCTCCGCGCTCGCGGCGAAGCCGTCTAAGGAGAACTAGATCATGGCAAAAGGCGGACGCGAAAAGATCAAGCTGGAGTCCACAGCGGGCACCGGCCACTTCTACACCACCACCAAGAACAAAAAGACGATGCCCGAGAAGATGGCGATCATGAAGTTTGATCCCAAGGCTCGCAAGCACGTCGAGTACAAGGAAACCAAGCTGAAGTAATTCAGCTCGATGATCCGGGGCGGCCATGCCGCCCAATAAAAAACCCGCCTCTGGCGGGTTTTTTATTGCCTGCCGAAGGCCGAAGCCTTCGACAGACTCAGGCGTAGCTGCGCAGGCGAACCGAGAAGTTCTGCAACGAGGGAATGCCGCTGTCTTCTGCACGCTTGCACCAGGCCTGGAGTTGCTCCAGCAGCTGTTCGCGGCTTGCGGTCGAGCGGCTCCACAGGGCAGCGAGTTCCTGCCGCATGCGATAGACCGTTTGCAGCCGCTCACTCTTGCCCAGGAGGCTGTCCAGCTCGGCCTTGTCGGCAGCGGCCAGTTCAGCGGGTTCCTTGTGCAGCCAGCGGCGGAAGCTGGCGAGATTCCAGTGCTGCGGCAGGGCCGCGCCCGCCTTGAGTTTGGTGATTTCGGTCGCGGCATCCGCGCCCACACTCTTCACGAAACGGGTCATCACGTCGTAACGGTGGGTGATGATGGCCTGCAGGGTATCGAGATCGCACAAAGGCTTGGCCGGACGCCATTTCACGGTGGGGGCCACCTTGCGAATCGTGGCCAGCCCCACATAGGACATCAGCTTGATGTACAGCCAGCCGATGTCGAACTCATACCATTTGTTCGACAGACGGGCGCTCGTGCCATAGGCGTGGTGGTTGTTGTGCAGTTCTTCGCCGCCAATCAGGATGCCCCAGGGCACGATATTGGTCGAGGCATCCTCGCAGGCAAAATTCCGGTAGCCCCAGTAGTGGCCCACGCCATTGATGATGCCCGCGGCCGTCACGGGAATCCACGCCATCTGCACGGCCCAGATGGTCAGGCCGATCGGTCCGAACAAGGCGAGGTTGATCGCCATCATGCTCCAGATGCCGGCAGCAGAATGTTTGGAATACAGATTGCGCTCGATCCAGTCGTCGGGCGTGCCGTGGCTGTATTTGGCAATGGTTTCCTGGTTTTTTGCCTCGGTGCGATACAGCTCCGAGCCTTCCCAGAACACCTTTTTCAGCCCGCGCGTCTGCGGGCTATGGGGATCTTCGGGGGTTTCGCACTTGGCGTGGTGCTTGCGGTGGATTGCCACCCATTCCCGGGTGACCATGCCGGTCGTCATCCACAGCCAGAAGCGGAAGAAATGACTGACGACGGGATGCAGGTCGACCGCGCGGTGCGCCTGCGAGCGATGCAGAAAGATCGTAACGGCGGCAATGGTGATGTGGGTCAGGCCCAGCGCCACCAGCACATAGCCCCACCAGGGCAGATCGATCAAGCCAAGTTGCATGGAAACTTCCTGTAAAAAAGACAAACTAGTCCGCGAATATACGGATAAAAACCATAAAAATCAAGAATTTTCTTTGTCCTCGACCGGGGTCGATGCAGCCATATGTACCACGCGCTGCGGAAAGGGAATCTCGATTTTCGCCGCCTTGAAGCGCCGCCAGATCGCCCAGTTGATGTCCGAGCGCAGATTGTTCTGGCCCTCGTTGTTCTGGCCCTCGCTTGCGTCGCGGATCCACACCGCCAGTTCCAGAATAACGCCGTTATCCGCGAATTCCTTGAGAAAAACCTTGGGCTGGCTGCCGGCCTCGTCGAGGATCACCCGCGTCTGGCTGTGCGCAGCCTCCAGCATCAACGCCTGCGCCTGCTCAAGATCGGTATCGTAGGAAACCTGGATCGGGATCGCCACCCGCACATTGGGCTGGGAAAGCGAATGGTTGACGACCGTCTGGGTGATCAGGGTTTCATTGGGCACGATGCTTTCGGTGCCATCGAGCGCCTTCAGCAGGGTGTAACGGGTGTTGATCTGGCTGACTTCGCCGTATTTGTTGTCGACCGTGACCAGATCGCCAATCCGCACCGAGCGGTCGAGCAGGATGATGAAGCCGGAAATGTAGTTGCTGGCCACTTTTTGCAGGCCGAAGCCGATGCCCACGCCCAGTGCGCCGCCAAACACCGACAGCACCGTCAGGTCGATCCCCACGGCCGGCAGTGCCACCAACACGGCCAGGATCAGGAATATCGTCCGCGCCGCCTTCGACAAGGCCATGCGCAGCGACAGGTTCATCTGCGTAAAGCCCATCAGGCGGTTCTCGGTCAGGCGCGACAGCGCGAGCGCGGCAACCACCGCGATGACCACCACCGTCGCTGCCTGGAACAACAGCCACAGGGAAAATCGATGACTGCCCGACTCGAACGACAAGGCCTCCATCGCCGCATGGATGCGCGGCAACAGCCCCGTGATGTGCAGGGCAAATGCCCCCCAGATCAACCAGGCCGCACTGCGCTCCCACACCTTGAGCGAATCGCGCGGCTCGAAGATGTAGCGCAGGGCATGGATCACCAGCCGCACCCCCACCAGCGACAGCAGCAGCGGCACAGCCAGATTCAGTAGATGCACCTTGTCCAGCCAGATGTCGACCAGTTCGCGCCCGGCCAGCACCGCCAGCAGCATGAGCAACGGAAATCCGACGCGACGCAGCCCTTCCCACCCCGCCGACCACATGACATCGGATGAAGTCAGGCGCGGCTTCAGCCAGCGCATCACCGACCACGCGACCAGTGCCGCCACGAGCAGCACCCCGACCTGCCATACCAGATCGACGTCACGGCTGTCGTCGATCAGCCGCGTGATGAGGTTGTCGAAAGGAACGGGCTTGGCCACGCGATTCAGAAGCTGTGGGTGAGCTGGGCAGAGAGGATGTCGACGGAAGCGTCGTAGCTGCCATCCAGCGTCACGCCACTTCTGACTTCACTGATGCTTGCATCCTTGACAAACAGATGCGTGTAACCCACGTCAATCAGGCTCTTTGGCGACAGGCGATACTGCACACCAAACGCCACCCAGGTCCGATCCTCGTCGGGAATCCGGGCTGTGCGATACGTGTCGGAAACCGGCGTCTGGTCGAATGCCACCCCGCCACGCAAGGTGATGCTTTCGTTGAGGCGATAGTTGGCTCCCACCGAGAATCTCAGGCTGTCGTCCCATTTTTCATCGACCTGGCTCAGGGGGATATTGTTGGGACGGCGGATCAGCAGTTCTTCAAAATCGCTCCATCCCGTCCAGGTCACGTCGGCCAGAATGTCCCACTGATCATTCACGCGATGACTCACGGACAAGGCAAGCGAATCCGGCAAGGTCACGTCGGCATAAACCGTCGGGAATACCACTGCGCCGTTCTGGCGAAAATCGCCTTCCAGCGTGTGGTCGATCTCGGAGCGGTACGCGAGGCCCACGCGCGTGCCCTCCTGCACCGTCCAGAGCACGCCGAGATTGAAGCCCCACCCGTAGTCGTCTCCCTTGACCAGCCCAACCGGCACAGGCGAGCCAGCACCTGTTGCATTGGACAGGGTGGCTTCCATATATTGCAGGCTCAGCCCTGCGCCCAGAGACAGACGCTCATTTGCACGCCAGGCAATCGAGGGGTTGATGTTGATCGTCTTCACTTCGGATTCGATCGCGTGAATGCGTCCCTTCCAGGATGTGTCGTATTCAGTCTTGAGTCCGAATGGCGCAAACATGCCGATCCCCAGATGTACATCCGGTGTCAGACGGAAAGCGAAATAACCATTGGGCACGAAAGCCAGCCCACCCGCATCCCCACCATTTCCCCCTCCGATGGGTGCCGACACCGTTCCGTTGAACTCCGCATTCGGTGCAATCAAATGGCCCGCCATCACCACCTGCCGGTCCGGTAGCAGGGTCATGCCGGCGGGGTTGAAAAAGATCGTGCTGGCATCCTGCGCGCTGGCGGCCTGACCGGCATAGGCATTGCCCAGACCGCTGGCGTTCTGCTCGATCAGCGCAAAACCGGCAGCATGGGCAAGGCCGGCCAGGCTACTGAGCGCCAGCGTGACGGCGAGGCGAAGACGGTGCGACATGGACGTTCTCCCTTGAGATGGACTATTGGAATCAGCTGCGCGCGAAATCGGCATACATGGCTTCGACCGCCGCGCGGTAACGGTCGAGCACCTGATTGCGTTTGACTTTCAGAGTGGGGGTGAGCAGACCGTTGTCCACCGTCCACGGCTTGAGCTCGGGGTGCAGGCGACGAATCTGCGCATAGCCGGGAAAATGTTTCAGATGCTCGGCCACCCGGCGGGTCAGGGCCTTGACGACCTTGGGATCGTTGAGCGCCGCTGGATGGGCCGGATCGACATTGAGGCTGGCGGCAAAGGTCTGCCAGTGTTCCTCGTTCAGCACGGTCAGCGCGGCAAGATAGGGCTTGCCTTCGCCGATCACCATCACCTGTTCGAACAGCGGGTCGAGCAGGATGGCGGACTCCATGTCGGTCGGCGGCACCTTCTCGCCGTTGTTCAGCACGATGATGTCCTTGATGCGGCCGACGATCGAATAGTGACCGCGCGCATCCCTGTGCGTCTTGTCTCCGGTGTGCAGCCAGCCTTCGGCGTCGATCATGGCATGCGTGGCTTCTTCGTTCTTCCAGTAGCCGCGCATCACACACTTGCTGCGCGTGAGCAGTTCGTCGTTCTCGCCTATCTTCACTTCCACCCCGGGCAGCGGCTGGCCGATGCTTGCCGGCACATTCGAATCCGGGCGGTTCACGCACACCACGGGGCTCGTCTCGGTGAGACCGTAGCCCTGGATGATGGGCACGCCAAGGCCGATGAACACGCGCGCAATCTCGGGCGACAGCGCCGCACCGCCGGAGATCGCCAGCCGGAGCCGCCCGCCAAGTTTTTCGGTGACGTTACCCGCCACCAGTTTTTTCAGCAGTGGCCACAGCAGCAATTCCGGATGCCAGCCCGCCACGCCCTGGGCGCGCTCGAAGCGTCGCCAGCCGACACGCACCGCCAGATCGAACAAGGTGCGCGCGATGGGTTTCTTTTTTGCCAGGCCATCCTGAATGCGGCCGTACACCCGTTCATAGATGCGCGGCACCGAGATCAGCACGGTAGGCCGGATGGCCTGCAAATCCTGCGCGAGCTGGGCGATGGACCGCGCGTAGGCGACCTCGCCCCCCAGCATCATGGGCAGGTAATAGCCGCCAGTACGCTCCAGCGTGTGGGACAGCGGCAGAAACGACAGGAAGACCTCGTGCGGTTCGAATCCGGCGCACTCCGAGGCATAGAAGGCATTCCACAGCAGGTTGGCGTGTGTGAGCATGACGCCCTTGGGCCGGCCTGTCGTGCCTGAGGTGTACACAATGCTCGCGAGCAGGTCAGCGGTGAGATGGCGCTCGGGCACGGGGATATCGGCAGCAGCCTCCAGCCAGTCTGCCGCCACGACAAAGCGCGGATTCCAGTCGGCCAGCTGGTTCTCCGGCGCTTCCAGGCTGACAATGCGCTGGAGCTGCTGCGCCGAACCGGCAATCTCGGCCAGTTTCTTGTGCTGGAAGCGGCCTTCGACCAGCAGCAGCTTGGCATCGGCATGATCGAGGATGTAGGCCGCGTTGTCAGGCCGGTCATCGAGGTAGAGCGGCACGGTCACCAGGCCGAGCGACAGCGCCGCCTGGTCGAAGATCACCCACTCGACGCAGTTCTTCAGCATCAGCGCGACCCGGTCGCCGGGTGCGAGGCCTTCCTTCACCAGGGCGCGCTGCCAGCGTTCGACTTCAGCCGCCACCTGCGCCCAGGTGAAAGATATCCAGGTTTCACCCGCATCGTCGTACTGGCGATAGGCCACTGCGTCGGGCGACGCCGCAACGCGCGCGCGGAACAGGCCGCACAGCGTACCCAGCGTGTCGGGGTGGAAAGCGCCTGCCGTCATGTCGCCTCCATCGGGTAACCGGAACAAAACGCCGCATTCATAACCGCAAAGCCCACGAGGGTCAAGCTGGCCGCCGCGTCATCACGGCGGCAAAGAATCCGTCCGTGCCATGTGTCGCCGGCGACAGTTTCAGCATGTCGCCCGTTTCCAGCGCAATGCGCTGCTGCGCCAGCAGGTCGCCCACAGGCTCAAGCTCGAAGCCTCCCTCGGCCAGAAAGGCCTCGACGATGGCTTCGTTTTCTTCGGCAAGCAGGCTACAGGTGGCGTACACCAGCCGCCCGCCGGGCTTCAGCAATTTGGCGGCAGCACGCAGGATGGCAGCCTGCTTGCGCGTCAGCTCCGCCACGCTTGCGACTGACTGCCTGAACTTGAGATCAGGGTTGCGCCGCAGCGTCCCCAGGCCCGAGCAGGGGGCGTCGACCAGCACGCGGTCGAGCTTGCCCGCAAGCCGTTTCACCCGGGTGTCGGTCTCCGACGCGATGAGCTGCGGCATCACATTGGACAGGCCGGAACGGGCCAGGCGCGGCTTCAGATTGGCCAGGCGCTTGTCTGCCACGTCGAAGGCGTAGAGACGTCCGGTCGAGGCCATCATGGCCCCGATCGCCAGCGTCTTGCCGCCGGCTCCAGCGCAGAAATCGCACACCATTTCGCCTCGTCGCGCCCCCAGCAGCAGGGCCAGTAATTGGCTGCCTTCATCCTGCACCTCGATCGTGCCATCGAGAAATAGCGGATGCCGGTTGATCGCCGGATGCGTCTTGAAGCGCAGCCCCCAGGGCGAAAACGGCGTGGCCTCGACCAGCGGGTCCTCGCCTTGCAGCTGTGCCAGCACCGTATCGCGGTCTGACTTGAAGGCATTCACCCGGATGTCGAGCGGCGCAGGCTGCTGCAGCGCACGGCCCAGCGCCAGAATCTCGGCATCGACCATGTCCTCGCGGAGCTTGTCCACCACCCAGTCCGGCAGCTCGGCAGCCACACCCAGCGGCAGGTCATCGGTCTGTGCATTGCGGATATGCTGGATCAGCTCGGGCTTGGCAAATTGCTCCAGCGTGGCTCCGCTCATGCCACGCGCCTTGATCAGCCAGGCAACGATGAGCGTACGCGGGTTGGCCGCTGGCACCACCACGGACAGATAGCGATAACGGCGCAGCACGCCGAACACGGCCTCGGCAACAAACGCACGATCCCGCGCACCCAGCTTGCGGTTGTCACGAAAAAAAGCGGACAGCACCGCGTCGGCCGGTCGCTTGAAATCGAGCACGAGGTCGAGCGCCTGGGTGGCGGTTTGCAGCAGGGCTTGCGTCAGTTCCATCGGGGACGACCCGCGTTTGCGGGCCGGAAGTCAGGGTTGGGAGTTCCGGTTTTCGGAATTGTCGTCGTAGGGATAGCGCACATGGCCATAACGGATGATCAGCACGGCACAGGCCAAGAGGAGCATCGATCCGGCCACGGCCAGCATGCGCCAGACGTCGAGGCTTTTCATGTCGAGGACCAGATAGCGCGCCAATGCGACGATGGCGATGTAGATTGGAAAACGCACCGGCAATTGCCCGGACTGGAAATACACCCCCACCATGGCGAGGATTTCCAGATACAGGAACAGCAGGAGCAGATCGGCCAGCGTCACGGTGCCGGCGTCGATCATCACCTTCACTTCGATCACACCCGCCACCAGCGTGGCCAGTGTGATGACAACGAGGCCGATGGTTTCGAATACGCCCAGAACCTCCTGGGCGAGGCGCGGCAGCTTGCGATCCTTGGCTGGAATCATGGCGAGGCTCCGATCAACAGGGCGCTATTCTAGCCCGTCCGCTTGTGCACCAGCCATTCACGCCAGATCGCCACCGAGATGGCGAGCAGCACCGGCCCGAGAAAAAGTCCGATGAGGCCGAAGGCATTCAAACCGCCCAGCACACCCAGAAACACCAGCAGGAAGGGAATCTGAGTCGGACCGCTGATCACAAGTGGACGAATCAGGTTATCGACCCAGCTCACCACCAGTGCGCCCCACAGGAAGAGGCCCAGCGCCGCCTGCGTCTCGCCATGCGCCAGCAGCGTGAGGGAAAGCCCGATCCACACCACCGGCCCGACAAACGGAATCAACGACACCAGCGCGGTAATCGCGCCCCACAGCGCCGGTGCCGAAATCCCGGCCACCCAGTACCCCAGCCCAGCAAGCACGCCCTGCGCCAGCGCGGTGAGCACGATGCCGAAGACCACCGCACGCACCGTCACGCCCACCGCCTGGATGTAGCCGCGTGCAGCGTCGCCCAGCCAGCGCGTTGCCACCCGGCGGAATTGCGTCAGCACGGTGTCGCCATGCCGGTAAAGAAAGAACAGGGCGAACACCGCGATGCCGAACTTGGCGGCGTTGCGGCCGATGCCCCCGGCGATCGATTTCAACATGCCAGGGTCGGACAGGCCCAGCGCCGCGAGTTGCAGTCGCACCCACTCCGGGTCGCCCTGGATTTTCGCGTATTGCGCCAGCAGCCAGGCCGCGCCGGGCCAGTCGCGCACGCCGGCCGGCAGGGGTGGCAGACCCTCCGAGGCAATCTTGCGCAACAGGGCGGAGGCGGCCGCCACGTCGGCCAGCAGGGTGAACATCACCCACAAGAGCGGCAACAGCAGCGTCGCCGCCACGCCCAGCGTCATCAGGAAGGCCACCAGATTCTCGCGCGCCGGCAGCCACTGATGCAGGCGCTGATGCAGCGGCCAGGTCACGTAGGCGAGGATGCCGGCCCAGGCCAGCGCGGTGAAGAACGGCGACAACACCCAGAAGGTCGCGCCGAAAATGAACACCAGGAAGGCCAGCGCCGCGATGCGGCGGACCAGCGGCGAGTCGATATCCAGAGCCATGCGCAATTCAACTCGACGAAACCGGCAGGCGCAATGCGTTTCGCGTCGCTGCGAAAAGATCGGGCTGCTCGGTAAATACATTGTTTTCGCCGCACGCCATGACGGTGCCCGTGTTCGTCAACTGCCTATGAAGAGTGGGACTTACTTCAGCGAGCACCAGCTGCGCGCCCTTGCGCCGGAGCTTGAGCGCATATTGTTCCAGCACGGTGACGAGCGTGCTGCCTATTCGATGCACTCCCCGCAAACGCAAAATCACACGTGCCCCCTCCTGTGCGTCCGGCAATTGGTTTTCAAACGTCGCCACCGCTGCGAAGTACAGGTTGCCGTAAACCATGATGACAGCCGAATCACCCGAACCGACCATTGCAGGGACGGGGGCTTCCTCAATCGACCCATCGGCCCCGAACCGGAGGCTGACAACCCGCACATCGACCGAGGACGTATACAGAAAATGCAGCATCGACAGGGCCACCCCGAGAAAAACAGCCTCATGGATAGGCAGTAACAAGGTAGCGACAAAAGTTGTCAGAAGTATGATGCGCGGCTCCCAACCGGAATGCCAGACGTCGCTGATTCGATCCGGTTTGATCGCTTCGATGCCTGCCACGATGAGTAGCGCCGCAATGGCCGGCATGGCCAGATAGCCGAGGAGGTCAGCCAGGAGCAGCACGCCGACGACGACGAACAGCCCCGAGAAAATGCCCGCCCAGCGCGAGCGTGCACCTGCCTTCAAACTCACCGCCGTCTCCGACATCGTGCCGCCCACCGGCATCCCCGCAAACATGCCTGATGCCACGTTGGCCACCCCCTTGGCCGCAAAATCCCGAGAAATATCGGGGTAAGTGCCATCAGGATTCGGCACCGTTTTGCTCACGCCCACCCCCTGCACCAGGGCGATGATCGCGAGGCCGGCCGCCGATGGCAGCAAGGTCGCCACCATCTCCCATTGCGGCATGACCAGCGGCGGCAGGCCATCCGGGATGAGCGTGGTATCCGCGAGCGTCGCCACGCTGTTCAAACCGGCCAGCGCTGCCAGCACGGTAGCCGCCACCAGGGCGATCGCCATGCCCAGCTGCGCAAGGCGGGTTCTGTTCAGCAGGAAAACGAGTGCCAGCGTACCCAGGCCCAATGCAGTCGAGGCAGGATCGGAGTGGTGAAGATGCATCAACCAGTCGAAGGTGCGCATCACTGCATTGCCGCCTTCTGCATGATAGCCGTTCAGTTCACCGAGCTGGCTCAGGATGATGCGCACGGCCACGCCGGTCATGAATCCGATCAACACGGCATTCGCCACGAAACGGACCAGACCACCCAGCTTGAGCAGCCCGAGTGCCAGCTGAATCAGGCCTGCCAGCAGCACCAGCACAACCAGCGCTGCTACCTTGTCTTCCCCGTCATACCCTTCCAGCGCACCGCCTGTGCCGATTGCCAGCGCGCCGGTGTTGGCGACATACATGAATTGGGAACTCGCGAGGGCGGCGGCGATGGGCGTGCCTATCATCAGCGCATAGAGGCCATGGATAGGGTTCAGTCCCGCGAGAATCGCTGAAGCAATGCCGTCGGGGATGGCGACGAGTGCTGTCGTCAGTCCGGCGGACAAATCGGCTTTCAGCCTTTTCGGTGACAAACGTTTCAGCCAATCCAAAATAGCGATTCCTGAAACCCGTCGGACAGCATGCCGGCATGATCAGAGAAGGCGGCAAACCGCGCGATGGCGAGGATGCTGCGTTCGGTATTCATGTATCAGCCCGGGTCGTATGCAGGATGTCGGCAAGCGTGAGCCCGGCCAGCTGGCGGAGCAAACGAACCAGGTAATACAACGCCAGCATCACGATAAGCATCGACGGCAGCGCGATGACCGGATAGCTGATGAGCGTGAGGCGGCCGAGTTCCGCATTGAAGGCCTCGGTCCCGGCCGGACTGGTCACGATCCAGCGGGCGAGCAGGTAATTCATCACCGCAGAAAACAGGAACGAGGCCGCAAGCAACCCGGTGGCCCATGCCAGCTTGCGCTCGAAATCCACCTCGCTGTTGCGCGCCGCTAGGGCTTCCCGGATGCGATCCACATTCACGATTGCAGGATTGAACAGCAGCACGCGCACCAGCGGACGTCGGACCAGCACGGAGCCCACCGTAATCACGCCAAGCAGGGCAGGAATCGCCGCTTCCTTGATGGCGAGCCACTTGGGATCCAGCGCGAGCAATCCTATGCCGCCCGTCAACAGCACGCTTACAAAACCAAGCGCAGCGAGGAGGTTGAGTTCACGAACACGCAGGTACTCACGCACGCCCCAGCCCAGCGGAAAGGCAAGCGCCGCAATCAGCGCACCCGCCGGCCCGAGCCTGGCCTCGCCCGATAACTGCATCAGGATGAACGCCGGGACGAGCAGCGTTATCGTCAGCTCGACGAAGGGACTGGCCGGCCGGGTAGCGGATGGTGCCTTCATGGGCTCGTTTCCAGTTTCAGGACATCCCTGCTTTCTTGCGCGTCGCCCACAGGCTCGCAAACATGAACGTGGCGATGATGAGTCCCACGATACCGAGCGAAAGTCCGATCGGAATCTTGTAGAAATCGACGATCAGCATCTTCGTGCCGACGAACACCAGCACCATCGCCAGCCCATATTTCAGCAGATGGAAACGGTCCGCCAGTCCGGCGAGCATGAAGTACATCGCGCGCAAACCCAGGATGGCGAAGATGTTCGAGGTGAACACGATGAAGGGGTCGGTGGTGATCGCAAAAATCGCCGGAATCGAGTCGACCGCAAAGATCAGGTCGGATATCTCGATCATGATCAGCACCAGGAACAGGGGAGTGAACACGCGCACGCCGTTTTCCATCACCCAGAATTTCTCGCCGCGATAATCCGGCGTCATGCGGATGTGGCGCTTGATCCAGTTGAGCAGCGGATTCTTGTTCAGATCGGGTTCGGCCTCCGCCATGATCAGCATCTTGATACCGGTGATGACGAGGAAGGCGCCGAAAAGGTAGAGGATCCAGTGGAATTCCTGGACCAGCCAGGCCCCCGCCAGAATCATGATCGCGCGCATGACGATCGCGCCGATCACCCCGTAAATCAGCACCCTGCGCTGATATTCCGCCGGCACGGCAAAAAAGCTGAAGATCATCAGGAAGACAAAGATATTGTCTACCGCCAGCGACTTCTCGATGAGATAACCCGTCAGGAATTCCAGCGCCTTGGCCTCGGCCACCTCGGCACCATAGCTGCCTTTCAGATACCACCACAGGCCGGCATTGAACAGCATGGCGAGCGTGAACCACACCGCCGACCACGCTGCTGCCTCCTTGAAGCTGACCTTGTGCGCCTTGTTGCCGCCTACCAGAAACAGGTCGACGGCCAGCATTGCCAGCACAAACACGACAAAAGCCGCCCACATCCAGGGTTCGCCAATAGTGATCATTTGATTCATGCTGATTTACCTAGACAGGGCCCTGCGCTTACAGAAATATCAGTGAGGCTTCGTGGAGAGTTTGTCCATCACCGCAAACAGCACGCCCGACACCACGAAAGCCATGTGCAAGCCCACCTTCCAGGCGAGCTGCTCGGTGGTGTAGGCGTCCACGTTGACGAAAGCCTTGAGCAACTCGATGCCCGAGATGGCGACAATGGAGCCGATGACCTTGATCTTCAGGTCGGAGAAACTCACGTGCCCCATCCAGTCGGGGCGGTCTTCGCTGTTGCCGGTGTTGATCTTGGAGACAAAGTTCTCGTAGCCGGCAAACACGATGATGAGCAGCAGATTCGCGACCAGCGCCACGTCCACGAGGGTCAGCACCCCCACCATCACGTCGCCGCTGTTGCCACTGAACACGGTAGGCAACAGGTTGACGAATTCCTTCACGAACTTGGCCAGCAAGAGGCCGATGGCCAGCACCAGCCCGATGTAGAACGGCGCGAGCAGCCAGCGGCTGGCAAAGATGAAGCGTTCCAGGAAATGCTCGAAATGCTGCACTGTGCCTCCTCAAATTGAATGGCCGGAGCGGCGACGGTCGCCCCGGTCTGCTTCTCAGCCCTGGACTGCGCGCAGCGCGGCGATGCGCTCTTCCAGCGGCGGGTGCGTCATAAACAGGCGCTTCCACCCCTGCGGGCTGCCGCCAGCAATGCCGAAGGCCGCCATCTTCTCGGGCAGGGGGCCACTGTGGGCCATCTGCAGGCGCTGCAACGCGGCGATCATCGCGCCCTTGCCCGCAAGCGAGGCACCGCCACGGTCGGCGCGGAATTCGCGCTGGCGTGAGAACCACATCACGATGATGGAGGCGAGCACGCCCAGGATCAGTTCTGCCACGATCATGGTCACGAAAAACGCCGGGCCGTGTCCGTTCTCGTTCTTGAACACCACGCGGTCGACGGTATGGCCGATGACGCGCGACAGGAACATGACGAAGGTGTTGACCACCCCCTGGATCAGCGCGAGCGTCACCATGTCGCCATTGGCAACGTGGGCGATCTCATGGCCGATGACCGCTTCGGCCTCTTCGCGCGTCATGGCCTGCAACAGGCCGGACGACACGGCGACCAGCGCATTGTTCTTGTTGGCACCGGTGGCGAAGGCGTTCACCTCGGGCGAGTCGAAAATGCCGACCTCGGGCATGCCGATGCCGGCATCCGCCGCGTATTTCTTCACCGTGTCGACCAGCCAGAGCTCGGTCGATGAGGACGGCGACTCGATGACGCGCACGCCCATCGATTTCTTCGCCATCCATTTCGAAATTGCCAGCGAGATCAGCGAACCGCCAAAACCCATCACCGCAGCAAAAATGAGCAGCGAAGTGAGGTTCAGGCCATTGGCCGTGAGGTAGGGCTCCACGCCCAGCAGGCGCATGGTGACGGACAACACCAGCACGATGGCGAAGTTGGTCGCCAGGAACAGAAAAATGCGTTTCATCTCGGGTCTCCTTGAAGAAGGGAACAGCCTTGTACGGACGGAGGGACGATACAGCCGGGCATTGCACAATAAAATCCGATTTTTATACTGTCATAGTTCGATTTTTACGATGTGAGTTCCGTCATGCTCAATTACAAGCACCTGCACTATTTTCGCACCGTGGCCAAAACCGGCGCGATCAACCGCGCGGCGGAAAAACTCCACCTCACCCCTCAGACCCTGTCCGGCCAGATCAGTGCGTTCGAGGCGCGACTGGGTGTGCCACTGTTCCGTCGCAGCGGGCGACGACTCGAACTCACCGATGCCGGACGGACCGCGCTGGGCTATGCCGATGAAATCTTTCACGTCGGTGCCGAACTCGAAGAGGCCCTGCAGAATCGCGCGGCCGCGCCGGTCCATCCGTTCCGCGTCGGCATCGCCGACGCGGTCCCCAAGGCCATTGCCTACCAGCTCCTCGCGCCCGCGCTGACGCTTGCCGAGCCGGTGAAGCTGGTGTGCCGGGAAGACCGGCTGGAAACCCTGGCCGCCGAGTTGTCGATACACCGGCTCGACATGGTGCTGGCCGACCGGCCGCTGCCGTCGAGCATGGACATCAAGGGATACAGCCATCCGCTGGGCGAATGCGGCGTGGCCTTCCTGGCCATTCCTGCCGTCGCAAGCGATCTGAGTGGCGAGTTTCCCGCCTGCCTGGACGGCGCGCCGCTGCTCATCCCCGGCGAAGACAGCGCCTTGCGCGCGCCGCTCTTGCGCTGGCTGGAAAAGCAGGCAGTCGCGCCACGCATCGTCGGGGAATTCGACGACAGCGCCCTGATGAGTGCCTTCGGCCAGGCCGGCGCAGGCATCTTTCCGGCTCCGCTGACGGTCGCCCCGGCCGTGATGCAGCAGTTCGGCGGCATCGAGCTGGGACGCACGCACGACATACGCGAGCGTTTCTTTGCCATTTCAGTCGAGCGCCGGCTCACCCATCCGGCCGTGGTCGCCGTCAGCGAGGCGGCGCGCAGGAGCCTTTCCGAAGCAGGCTGAAACCCGGGATCAGCGGTCGCCCGCGAGCCACTGGCACGCTTCCGCCGGCGAAAAAATGCGCGGCAATGGATTCTGCCGACGCCGCAGTTTCAGGACCGCGCGATCCTTGCTCACCAGCGGAATCGCCAGCCCGGCGGCCAGGTCCAGGAATTTCTGGTCGTCGCGGTCCCGACAGCGTGCCACGCCAGGCACCGCCGGTGGCGTGAACCATTCGCACCACGCGCGATAACGTGCGGTGAGCTCAATCTGGCGGGCAGGCGCAAGCCCGAAGGCCGGGTAGGCCAGCACCCGCGTCCATTCCGTAAAGCTTGCCTCGCTGACCGCGCCACGCAGGCGGCCGGCTTCCAGAGCAGTGCGCAGCGGCCGGGTCAGCGCATCGTCAAAATGCAGCAGATCAAGCACGACATTGGTGTCGAGCACGATCAGGCGCGGGGCTTCATTCAAGCTCGGTGTGCTCGGCGATGAAGTCGTGGACCCAGCGCTCGGATTGCGCGCTGGCGAACCGGCCGACGATCTCGCCCTTGACGAACATCAGCACGGTCGGAAATCCACGCAAGCCATAGCGGCCTGCGAGTTTCATGTTCGCGCCTTCGTCCACCTCGACCTTGGCGAGCCGGATGCGGCCGGCGTGATGTGCAATCACGCGTTCGAGCACCGGGGTGAGCGCACGGCAGGGCGGGCACCAGTCGGCCCAGAAATCGACCATGACAGGCTGGGTATGGGACGCCTCGATCACGTCCTGATCGAACTGTTCGAGATGCGTATCGAAGATGGCGGCGGGGGCGTTCATGGCGCGCATCTTACCTTGCGGATTCAGGCATCGATGCCGAATTTTTTCAGTTTCCGCCACAGCGATACCCGGTCGATGCCGAGCATTCTCGCGGCCTCGCTCTTGTTGCCGCCCGCTAGCGACAGGGCGTGGCGTATCTGCTCCTGCTCCTGTTCGCGCAGGGTGACCGGCGTGGCGGCCAGCGCTGGTGTGAACACGCGTACCGTCAGCGCGCCGAGATGCTGGGGCAGGTGGCCGGACAGCAGCGTGTCGCCCTGCGCCAGCGCCACCCCGCGCTCGATGAAGTTCGCCAGCTCCCGCACATTGCCGGGGAAGTCGTATTCCGCCAGATTCTTCATCGCCTCGGCGTCGATCTCGCGCACGTTCTTGCCCACCAGCGCCGCAAATTTATGCAGAAAGAAATAGGCGAGCAACGGCACGTCGTCGCGCCGCTCGCGCAGCGGCGGCAACGACAGGGTCACCACATTGAGGCGGAAATACAGATCGTGGCGCAGGTGCCCGGCCTCCACCGCTTCCTTCAGGTCGCGGTTGCTCGCTGCCACCACGCGCACGTCGAGCGGCACCGGCTCGACCGCCCCGACGCGCAGCACTTCGCGCTCCTGAAGCACACGCAACAGCTTGATCTGGATCGAATGCGGCAGCTCGGCCACTTCGTCGAGAAACAGCGTGCCGCCCTGCGCGGCTTCGAACAACCCGATCTTGCGTGACTGCGCGCCGGTGAACGCGCCCTTTTCATGGCCGAACAGTTCGCTTGCGGCCAGGTCTTCGGAGAGTGCGCCGCAGTTGAACGCCACGAACGCGCCTTCGCTGCGGCGGCTGTGCTGGTGCAGGTAACGCGCGAGCAATTCCTTGCCGGTGCCGGATTCGCCGTGGATGACCACACTGCATTCGGCATCGGCAATCTGCCGCGCTGTCTCCAGCAGCTTTTGCATCACCAGGTTCTGCGTGACGATGGTGTGGCGGGTCTGCACGGCCTCGACCTGCTGCTTGAGCGTGCGGTTCTCGCGCTTGAGGCGACCGACATCCAGCGCTGCACGCACGACTTCGCGCGCCTCGGCCAGCCGGAAAGGCTTGGCCAGATAGTGATACGCCCCCGCCTTCATCGCCTCCACCGCCGAATCGAGCGTGGCGTGGCCGGTGATCATGATGACCGGCGTGTCGGGGGTGTCGACCCGCACGCGGCGCAGCACATCCATGCCGTCGAGGCCGGGCATCTTGAGATCGGTGAGCACGAGATCGAAGCGGCCCTGCGCCAGTTCGGCGAGTGCATCCTCGCCATTCTTGCAGGCCACGACGTCATGACCTTCGCGCTGCAGGACATGCGTGAGATTGGCCAGAGCGATGGCTTCGTCATCGATGAGCAGGATGCGGGCAGCAGGATTCATGCGGAGAGTCCGGTTGAGTGGGACGGGGTGAGCGGCAGCCACACCGAGAAGCAAGAGCCGCCGCCGGGCGGCGTGGTGAGCACGATGCAGCCGGCATGCTCGGCGACGATTTCCTCGACCAGATACAGCCCGAGGCCCGTCCCTTCGCCGGCGGTGCGGGTGGTGAAGAAGGGGTTGAAAATCTGGTCGCGCACCGCTTCGGGTATGCCCGGACCATCGTCCTTCACACACAGCCGCAGCGCCTGCGGCGCGGCGGACACGGTGGCGGGATCTCCCGCAATCAGGGCATTGGCTTCGCTCGCCGGTTCCCAGGCTGCGGCCGTGGCCGTCACAGATATGTGTCTGGCACCGGCGTCAGCTGCGTTCTTTACGAGATTGATCAGCACCTGATGGATGCGCTCGCGGTCGGCGACGCATTCCAGCTCGGGCGGCGCTTCCACACATACGTGCACGCCCGCCGGCAACTGGGTATCCACCAGCCGCAGCGACGACTGCACCAGTTCGGCCACGGCGTGCGTACGCAGATTGGGCTGCGGTTTGCGCACGCTGTCGAGCAGGCGCCGCACGATGCGCCGGGCCCGTTCGGTTTCGCCGTCGATCTGGGTCAGCCACTGCCGCTTCAGCTCGGCATCGGCCCCGTCGTCTTCCAGCAGCAGTTGCGCCGAGGTGGAGATATTGGACAGGGGATTGTTCAGTTCATGGGCCACACCGGAGACCAGCACCCCCAGCGCGGCGACCTTTTCGTTGCGTCGCGCCTGCGCCTGCTGCGCACGCATGTGAACGAGCATGGCGTTGAACGCATCGACGAAGGAGCGCAGCTCCCGGTCGTTGCTCAGGCGCGGCAAGGCGTTGGCACGCCCCTCGTCGATGGCGACAAGATCGTGCTCCAGTCGCTTCAGGGGGCGCGCCACGCTGCGCAACAGGTACAACCCGCCGGCCAAACCGATGAGGATGACTGCGATCAGCGCGATCACCAGCATGTCACGCGCGTCGTTGGTCGCCTGCGCCAGCTTGACGCGTTCGCGCGTGAGGATTTCGCGCGTGGTCTGATACAGCACACTGCCCTGCGCGCGGATGGCTTCGCTCGCTTCCTCACGCTGGCGCGGGTCCAGCCCGGGATAGGCCCGCACGGCCGCCACATAGGTGTCGATCAATTTCTCCAGTTCGCCGATCCTGGCTTCGCCCACGATCCCGACGAAAGTGGGCCGAAACTCGCCAAGCAGGCGACGCGCTTCCGATGCCTCGTTGGAAAAATGGTCCAGGCCGTTCAGGTCGGCGTAAAGGAACAGGTTTTTCTCGTCCCGGCGCATTTCCAGTGCCACCCGCCGCAGGTCAGCCACCGCCTGACCCGCTTCGATCTGCCGGTTGAGGAAGTGCAGGTCGGCAAACACCACCACCGCAAAGCCCAGCAGGGTGAGTTTGGAGATGGCGTAGGCACCGAGAATCTTGCTGCGCAGGCTGGACATGGCAGGATGTGTTGCAAACGGTGTTGCAGTGTAACGTAATGCAACGTGCAAATGTTTCATCATGCAACGTCTCTTGATGCATCCCGGCCAAACAAAAAAATCAAATAATTGATAAATAAGCGTTATTTTTTCTGGCACGCGGGCTGCTTAGGCTTAGTCATCTTCTTTCCTACCTAACCGGAGCCAGACATGTCCCAGCCCTCTCCCCTCAAACGCATGCTCAACGCCCTGTCCTTTGCCCATCTCGGCGAATCGCTGTCGCTCTCGCAGAAGGACCGCGCGCTGACGGCTTCGACGGCAGCAACGGCCCCCGCCCCGCTGGCGTCGGACACGCAGACCGCAACCTGCGCCGTCCCCCGCAGCCAGGTGGGGCTCTACCTGGGCAGCGAGTTGCCCGCGAGCGTGATGCAATATGTGGTGCAGACCTGCGCCCGCCTGCACCATGGCCTGACCGTGTTTTCCTTCCAGAACGAGCGTGAAATCGACGCCACCCTCGCCCCGCATCGCAGTACGCTGGCCGAAGCCAATATCGCCGTGAAGACCGTGGCGCTCACCGGCGACCCCGCCCGCGTGCTGGCCAGCGCCCTGAAGCGCCGTTCCGATGTGGCCTTTCTGGTGTGTAACGAATCGGGGTTTCTCGGCAGCCGCCTGACGCGTGGCGCGATGAATCCGGACAGCCTGCCGGTGCCGGTGGTGCTGGTTGCCGCGCGCGGCGAAGCGCTGGAACACCGCGGTGCCGTATTGCCCGGCGTAACGCGCGCGGCCTGAACCGGCGCGCCCCACGGACCCGCATGCGATTGTGCGCATGCTGCGCCGCTGCGGGCCGTCCCTTCGACCATTTAGACCGCGCGCTGCGGCGCGCCGCTGATTCATGCTGACTCGATTCCTGCCTTTTCTGAACTGGTTCCCCATGCGCGCGGATGCGCTGCGGGGCGACCTCATCGCCGGTATTACCGTGGCGATGATCCTCATTCCCCAGGCCATGGCGTATGCCGCGCTGGCCGGCCTGCCGGTGGTGTACGGCCTGTACGCCTCCTTCCTGCCCGTGATGGTCGCGTCGATGTGGGGAGCCTCGCGCTTCCTGCACACCGGTCCGGTCGCGCTGCTGTCGTTGATGTCCGCTGCGGCAATCGAACCGCTGGCGGCGCGCGGCAGCGAAGAATTCATCGCCCTGTCGATGACGCTTGCGCTCATGGTGGGCGTGATGCGCCTGGGCCTCGGGGCTTTCCGCATGGGCGTACTCATCAACCTGGCGTCGCACCCGGTGATCAACGGCTTCACCAATGCCGCCGCGCTGATCATCGGCCTGTCGCTGCTGAACACGTTCATCAACGTGCCCATGCCGCGTTCGGACATGTTCCTACGCGACCTCGGACAGGTCGTGGTGCAATTTCCGCTCGCGCACTGGCAAACCATCGCGTTCGGCATCGGCACCCTGGTCGTGCTGTCGCTGCTGAAACGACATCTGCCGCGATTGCCGGGCGTGCTCATCGTCGTCATCGTCGGCACGGTGCTCTCTGCGAGCCTGGGCTTCGAGAAAAAAGTCACGGTGACGCCCACCCAGATCGAGGATGCCGCCGCACGCATCGCCTTCGAGGACTACGCGCGGCTCGAAACCGAACTGACCCGGACCAAGGCAGCCCAGCACGCACTCAACCAGCAGTTGCGCTCGCTGGCCAAGACCGACCTGCACGATTTCACGCTGGAGGCCGAATCCCTCCGCCTGGCGGGTGAGGAGCAGAGCATCAAGAAACAGCTCTACGGCCTGCGCGTGGCGGTGCATCGTTTTGCTCTGACGCCCGTGGACGTCAACGGCGCGACCGTATACCGCGCACCCGGCCCCGACGCCGGCTGGTTTGCCGACACCTGGCGATTTGCCGGTGCCAAGGATGGCGAGATCAAGCTCACCGGCGGCGGTCAGGTGGTGGGGGCCATTCCCGCAGGCCTGCCCGGCTTTGCCCTGCCCGGCATGGATCTCGGCGTGATCTCGGGTCTGTTCGGCACCGCCTTCGTGATGGCGCTGATCGGCTTCATGGAGGCCACCTCGATCTCGCGTGCGCTGGCCGCGCAAAGCCGCGAAAAACTCAACCCCAACCAGGAGCTGATCGGTCAGGGACTCGCCAACATGGTCGGCAGCTTTTTCCAGAGCTATACGGTGTCGGGCTCGTTCTCACGCTCGGCGGTCGCCGCCAAGTCCGGGGCGCGAACGGGTTTCTACGCCATCGTCAGCGCGGTGGGCGTGATCATCACCATGCTCTACCTCACCGAGTATTTCTACCATCTGCCGCAGTCAGTGCTCGCCGCCATCGTGATGAGTGCGGTGTTCGGCCTCATCGACTTCAAGAGTCTGCGCCATGCATGGCGCGTCAACCGCAGCGACGGCGTGGTGGGGCTCGCCACCTTCATCGCCACGCTGTGGATGGCTCCGCAACTCGCCAACGGCGTGCTGGTCGGCGTGGTGCTCACGATCCTGATCTTCCTGTACGGCGTGATGCAGCCACGCAGCGAAGTGCTGGGCCGCGCCGCCGATGGCAGCCTGGCGGGCGCGATCAGCCACGATCTGCCGCCGATTTCCGACGACTACGTGGTGCTGCGCTTCGATGCCTCACTGGTGTTCATCAATTCGGCCTTCTTCGAACAGGCGGTGATGAAGGCCATCAGCCAGTTCCCGGATGCGAAGACCGTGCTCGTCATCGGCAACGGCATCAACCGCATCGACGCGACCGGCGAGGAAAAACTGCGCGCCCTGGCCAGCGACCTCAAGCGCGCCGGTATCACGCTCGCCCTGTCCGGGCTGAAAAAACCGGTACGCGAAGCGCTCGACCGCGCCGGCCTCGATACCGTCATCGGCCGGGAGAATCTTTTCCCCAACAAGGAAATGGCGCTCGGCGTGCTCGACGCCCGCTACGCGGCGGCCACCTGACCCGACCAGGCAGGCATGAAAAAGCCAGACCGAGGTCTGGCTTTTTTTCGTGGCGGCTCAGCCCGCAGCTACGCAGCTCAATCCTCGTCCGCGAGTTCCGGATTCCAGCCACGACCTGCCGCACGCTCCATCGCATCGCGATAGAGCTGGGTGTGGCGTTCCAGCAACTCGGGCGGCAGGCGGCTCGGCAGGTTGCCGAACTCGTCCCACTTCGCTTCGACCTCGTTCATCAGATTCTGCATCCGGCCCAGATCCCAGCCGGTGCAGTCCTCGTCTTCCGCCAGGATGCCGAACACCCAGGCGTCGAGCACCACGCGGCCCAACTGGGTGATGCCGTGCGTGTCATTGTAAAAGCCGGGATACGTTGGTCGTTCCATTCATTCCACCCATTTTCCGAGGTAGGCGTTCATCGCCTCGAGCACGGCCTCGGCCTTGATGACGAGGCCGAGATCGATCATTTCGGACCCCATGACCTTGCTGTGATTGTTTGCCGGCACGGGGGCGGGCACGAGATGGTTCTCTTCCTCGCGGAAGAATACCGCAGCCACCACGCCGGCAAACTGGATGTGGCTGCCCACACCCTGCGCGGCACGCGCGGTTTCGGGCTGGTAGATGAACACCGGGCTGCCGGACGAACCGGGATACACGGCGGCATCGATGAGGAATTCCTTACGGCCTTCGAAATCGAGCGCGAGCGGTGTGGCGGTGGTGCCGCGCCGGAGGATGGGCATGAGGTTGACCTGGTCCCACACCCCGCTCGGATAGCCGACAAAGAGCACGTCCTCGAACGCATCGAGCGCGCGCGACGACGTTTCGTTGAGCGCCAGGCGGCTGTCGATGGGGTGGTAATACAGCTCGACCCCGCGCTCGTTGGCCGCCGCTTCGAGCGGACGCATCGGAATGATCGCGAGGTCGACTTCGGGATCGGGATGCAGGAACCACGCCGCCGGAAAATCTTCGATGTTGAGCTGGAAGCGCTCGCCGATCACCGGCTGGCCTTCACGTTTCTGGGTGAATACCAGGCCGCCGTTGCGCACCCCGTCGACCAGATGGCGATTGGTGACGATGAAGATGGTGGTGCCACGTGCATGGGTGTGACTCACCACGAACGCGGTGCCGGAGCCTTCGCTGCCGTCTTCCAGCACGGTATCGACCCGCACCGTGTTGAACAGCAGCTTCTTGGCGATGGAATTGACTTCCATGGCTCAGGCCGCCTTCGGCTTGACGGGGCAGAACAGGTCATCCTGCGCCGATTCGCCGAGCCGTTCGTAGATGGCAGTAATGGCCTGCGACTCGGTGGCAAAGATATTCTCTTCGCCCACGAACTCGATCAGGCCGGTCTGTCGCATCACATCGATCACCTGGCGCTTGAGGCCAGAGAACACCAGCATGACGCCAGCCGTACGCAAACGCTCCACCACATGGTGGATGATTTCCTCACCCGAAGCATCAAGCTGGTTGATGGCGTCGCCAACGATGAGCACGGCACGCGTGCTCGGCCGTTCGGCCAGCGCTTCGAGCACGGCGTCCTCAAAGTAGGACACGTTGGCAAAATACAGCGAGCCGTCAAAGCGCATCGCCATCACGTGCGGTGAAGTCGGCAGGTCCGGGTTCACCTTGATGTCGCGCAAGGTACCGTCGCTATAGCGGCCCAGCAGGGCGACGCGCGGCTTCATGGTGCGCAGCAGGAACAGCAGGATGGCGAGGCCCGCACCGACCAGGATGCCGGTGTCCAGATGCGGCGCAAACAGGATGGTGGCCACGAACGTGACGATGGAGGCGACGCCATCATGCTTGTGTGCCTTCCAGGCGTGTTTGACCGCCTCGATGTTCACCAGGCCACCGACTGCCATGATGATGATGGCCGCCAGCACCGCCTGCGGCAGGTGATACAGCAGCGGCGTCAGGAACAGCAGGGCGATCAGGACGATGAGCGCAGTGAACACGGCCGACAGTCCGGAGGTTGCCCCCATGTTCATGTTCACGGCCGTGCGCGAGAACGAACCTGACGTGGGATAGGACTGCGAGAAGCTGCCAACGATATTGCCCACGCCCTGGCCGATGAGTTCCTGGTTGGGATCGAGGCGCTGCTTGGTCTTGGCTGCCACGGCCTTGGCGATGGAAATGGCTTCCATGAAGCCGACCAGCGCGATCACCAGCGCGGCAGAGAAAAGCGCGCCGAGCTTGTCGAGGTTGAATGCGGGCAAACTGATTTGTGGCAGCCCTTCGGGAATGGCCCCCACCACTTCACCGCCACCCACCAACTTGAAGCCATCGCCTTCGACCTTGCGGATGCTGTAGCGGGCGTCATCCAGCGTGCCGCCGGCGGGCACGGCATCGGCAGGATAAACGGCAAGCGTCGTGCCATTGGCATCGATCTGGCGCACCACCGGAATCTTGCGCAGCGCCTTGCGCTTGCCCGCCGATTCTTCCTCGAAGCGCGCGAGGTCGATGCGCAGGAGGGCGATGTCGGCCTCCAGACGCACGGCCGCACTGCTGTGTCCTTCGGCCTTCATGATCTTGGCCAGCGCGTCGTTCTTGGCGGAAATGTCGAGCGTGAGGCGCTTGACTTCGCCGTTCACACGGGCGACGTCTTCCACCTGTGTGCGCAGTTCGGGATCACCGATCTGCACCGTCTTGCCAGCCGCATTGCGCTCGAAGCCTACGGCCCAGGAGATCACCGTGGTCAGCACCACCACGATGAGCACGCCTGGCAGCTTGGGCATGAAACGCTTCATCGCCCACATCAGGGCGATGGCACCCAGGCCCATGGCCAGCGTCGGCAGATGGGTATCACCCACCTGGCGGAACACGGCGGTGATGTCGCTGATGAAGGATTCGCTGCGCGGCATCGACACGCCCAGAATCTTGGACAGCTGCGACAGCGCAATGATGATGGCTGCCGCGTTGGTGAAGCCCACGATGACCGGGTGCGACAGGAAATTCACCACCACGCCAAGCTTGAATACCCCGAGTGCCAGCTGGATCACCCCTACCAGCAGGGTGAGCATGATGGCCAGTGCGATGAAATCGTCACTGCCTGGCGCAGCCAGCGTGGCAATCGAGGAGGCGGTGAGCAGTGACACCACGGCAACCGGGCCGGTGGCCAGCTGGTTGGACGAGCCCCACATGGCCGCGATGGCGACAGGCAGGAAGGCCGCATACAGCCCGTAGTAGGCAGGCAGTCCAGCCAGTTGCGCATAGGCCATCGACTGGGGAATCAGCACCAGCGCGACGGTCAGGCCGGCAAGCAGGTTGACCTTCGCATCGGTTCCGCTGATGGGAAACCAGCGCAGGAACGGAAGGAAACGGCTGAATTTTGCTAATTTCTGCATGGCTACCCTGATCGGCCGGCGCGTCCCGACCTGATTCCTTCTGCTGAGCCCTCTTAACCAGGGCGTTGTGGATAAAATCTTGTTATTATATCAGCCTTTACTGATGTTTCCTTGACATGTTCTCCGATCCCGCCGCAGTGCCCAGCGCACTTGCCAGCTTCCGGCTCGACGACCGGATGTTCTGCTACAACACCTTCATTCCCAAACTCTACAACTGGTGTCTGTCGCTGGGGTTCACGCCCGGCAAGATCGTGCCCTCGCGGGCATTCTGTTCGGACGAATCGCAGGGTTTCCCCATCATCCTCATCACCAAACATTTTGGTGCGTTCCCGTTCAACCACGGGCGCGTGGGCGGCATCGTGTCCACCGACCGCCATGGCCCCCACGCGGACCATGCCAAGGACATTGTGCTGGTGCAGGCCAGCCACGTAGGCTACGAACCCGATACCGGCGAATTCGGCACCTACCGTCGCCTGCATACCGAGGACGCCCACCACAGTTGCAGCTGCGGCAAGATCGGCCGCATCATCGAGTGGTACGCCAAGGAATACGACTACGCCAGCGAGAATGTGCGCCTGCTCCGCCACGAGGGCCGGCTGGCGGTCCTGATCGACTACATGCTGATCGCCCGCCAGCGCAAGGAGGGCCTGTTCCTGCATGCCGCCCGGCTGGTAGCCGGGGCCGAGCATGGCCAGCCCCGCCCTGCAGCCACACGTAGCACCGGCCACATCTTTCTTGCCGCCGACAGCCTGATCGAAAGGCTGGGCGCGGAATCCTGGCCCGACGAGGGCAGCATCGGCATCGGCAAGCGGCTGGCGGCGGAGGATTTTTACTTCAAGCACAAGAGCGACAGCCCCGATCCCTTCCAGGACCAGCTCGAATCCAATCTCATCACCCCCATGCCCTGGATACTGTCATCCAAGCATCCGCTGCTCACGGCAGCCTGCGCCAATACCCTGGCCGAATTCGAACGCACCTACCGCAGCCTGGTGCAGGCCCCGGCCATGCAGGGTCGCAATCTGGTTTTTCTTGCCGGTCTCAACATCGACATCTCGCCGCTCCCCGGCGACGAATTCCCGCAGACCAAGTTCGTCCCCTGGGCGGCCTTCGTACAGCAGGCGGACGGCCACCGCGAAATCCTCGAACAGGATCAGCTGTTCGAGCGCCTGGCCCATGCCTCCAGCAGCAACCCCGCGCAGATGGACCTGGAGCGGGCACTCAGCCACATGGGCGAAAAGCGCGACGCGGTCGTGCGTCTCTAGGTGCCCCCCGCGGCCTGCGCCGCGACTCAAGGCGGGCCGTCACCCGACGGCTGCCATTTCACCCCATGCTGTTCGAGATACTGGCGGATCATCTGCCGCACCACCTGTGAGGGGGTGCGGTCCTGTTCCGCGCAGAGCTGCTCGAACGCCTTCTTCTTGGCGGGGTCGAGCAGAACCGTGAAACGTGCGGTCTTGGTTTCCATGCTTGCCTCCGATGAAGTCATAAACCCATATTAATATCATTTGATTATAATAAAACGCACATCAGTCCGTTTTCCGGGGTTGTCCGATGATTGCGTTGATCGAAGCCCACCGTGCCGGCTTGCTGGCCCGGGCGCACTGGCTACCGAATCTGGCCGCCGGCGTCGTCGTCGGAGTCGTGGCCCTGCCGCTGGCGATGGCCTTTGCGATTGCTAGCGGCGCGCGTCCCGAACAGGGGCTCTACACTGCCATCGTCGCAGGCGTGCTGGTTTCGCTGCTGGGCGGAACCCGCATGCAGATTGCCGGACCGACCGGTGCCTTCATCGCGCTGCTCTCGGTGATCACCGCGCAACACGGCATTGTGGGCTTGCAGATCGCCACCCTCATGGCCGGGGTGATCCTGCTGCTGATGGGTATTGCCCGCATGGGGGCGGTCATCCGCTACATTCCCGCGCCGGTCATCATCGGCTTCACCTCAGGCATAGCGGTCATCATCTTCATTGGCCAGTGGCGCGATTTCCTCGGTCTGCCCAAGATTGCCGGCGACCATTTCCACGACAAGGTCTGGCATCTGCTACAGGCGTTGCCGCAGTTCGACCCGGCCACCCTGCTGGTGGGCGTGGGCAGCCTGCTGTTGGTGGCCTACGCGGCGCGCCTGCCGGGTCTGAAACATGTGCCCAGCCCGCTGACGGCCATGATCGTGGCCACGGCCCTTGTGGCCTGGCTGGGTCTCGACAGCGTGGCCACCATCGGCAGCACTTTCGGCGGCATACCCGACACCCTGCCCATGCCGAGTCTGCCCGAGGTGAGCTTTGCCCAGATCGTCACCCTGATCGGCCCGGCCGTCACCATTGCCATGCTCGGTGCGATCGAGTCGCTGCTCTCGGCGGTGGTGGCCGACGGCATGGCCGGCACCCGCCACGACTCCAATCAGGAACTGGTCGGTCAGGGACTCGCCAATATCGTTGTCCCGGTTTTCGGGGGATTTGCCGCCACCGGTGCCATCGCACGGACGGCCACCAATATCCGCAACGGCGCGACCGGGCCGCTCGCCGGGGTCGTCCACGCTGCCGTGCTGATCGCGGTCATCCTGTTCCTCGCGCCGCTGGCGTCGCACATACCGCTGGCCGCGCTCGCCGCCATCCTGTTCGTGGTGGCCTGGAACATGAGCGAGGCGGGACACTTCGGTCACATCCTCAAAAAAGCCCCGCGCGCCGATCGTGTCATCCTCGTCATCACCTTCCTGCTCACGGTGTTTGCCGACCTGGTGGTGGCGGTGAATGTGGGGGTACTGCTCGCCGTGCTGCACGTCATCCGCCGCATGACCGAGACCTTCGATGCACATCCGGCTGACGACAAGCTGCTCGCCCGGCACGGGGTCGACGCGCTTCCGGCCGACACCCTGGTCTACGACATCGAAGGTCCACTGTTCTTTGGTGCGGTGGAGAACCTCGAACGTGCCCTGCTCTCCACGCACACCGATCCGAAGACCCTGGTGATCCGCCTGCGGCTGGTGCCGTTCATGGACATTACCGGCATCCAGACGCTGGAGAACGTGATTGTCAAACTGGCACGGCGCGGCATCCAGGTGGTGATCTGCGAAGCGAACACCCGGGTGCGGCACAAGCTGGAAAAGGCCGGGGTGCTGGGCGAGGCAAGCCTCGTGCGGTACGCGGACAACCTGTTCGAGGCGGTGAACCCACCCCCGGCGAGCTGAACGCGTTGCGCGTCAGTCGTGCCCGCTGCGGGCGCGCAGGTTCAACTGCTCGATGGCCTTGATGGCAGCAGCCTGTGCGGCTTCGGCCTCGGCTTCGGTACCCATCATGGTGAGGCGGCCAAAGTTGCCGAACGCCTTCACGTCGACGAGCGTGATGTGTGCGCCTTTCTCGGCCTCGTTGGCGGCGTAGACGATGTAACCCGCCGGCTCGACTTCGAGAATGAACATGCTCTTGCCCGGCAGGATCATCGAGCCCTTGCGCAACTGCCGGTTGATCAGTGTGGTGTGGTCGGGCGTCATGCCACGGATGATCTCGTTCCATGCCACCTGGCAGGGCAGGCGCGTCTCGACGGTGGTGTTGAGCTGGCGCAGGATGATGTCGCCGGCTTCCATCACTTCGCTCTGGTTGCGATAGTGAATCTCCATCGAGCCAAACGAGCGCTCGACCACCTGTTCACCCAGGTGGACGTTGGTTTCCTTGAGTGCGATGTCGGACAGGCGATGCACCGCCATGCCGGGTGCCACCTCCACCCACAGACAGGCGTCGCCCGGCACCGGCAGGAAGCCCTGCGAGGACGTGGCGAGATACGACGCCAGCTGCGGTTGCAGCGAGTCGATGAAAACGAATGTGCGGAGGTTGACCTTCATGGGCGCACGCAAACCCGGATCGCGCGGCGGACAAAGCGCGCGATGATACCCCACGACTGGCGCTGGCTGATCATTTGGTCAGCCCCATGTACAGCATCGGCAGCTTCTCGGGCAAGCGCTCAAGGTGATCGATGACGGTGTAATTCTTGGCCCCGAAGATGCGCGACACATACTGGTCGGCATGCGGGTCGAGCGACAGGGCATACACCGTCACGCCTTCACGTGCCAGTTCTTCCACCGCTCGCTTGGTGTCATGGCGGTGATACTGCGGATCGCGCGTGTCGTTGTCCGCCGGTTCGCCGTCGGTGATGACGAAGCAGATCTTGCGCGTGGCCGGGCGCTGCTTGAGATAGCTGCCGGCGTGGCGCAGCGCGGCTCCCATACGCGTCGAATACGCGCCTTTCATGCCGGCCAGCCGCGCTTTGGTCAGGTCGTTGTAGGGCTGGTCGAAATCCTTGAAGCGGTAGTAATGCACGTCGTGCCGGCCATCGGAGCAGAAGCCGTGTAGCGCGAACGAATCGCCGATGCGGTCGAGTGCGTCGGCGAGCAGCACGGTCGCCGAGCGGGTGAGGTCGATCACGCTGTAGCCCTGGCCCTTGACCTTGTCGTTCGACGATTCGGACATGTCGAGCAGCACCATCACCGCGAGATCGCGCACGTTGCGCTTGTAGCGCATCATGATGCGCGTGTCGGGTTGCTGCCCCATGCGGATGTCGATCATCGCCCGTACGGCGGCGTTGATGTCGAGCTCGTCGCCGTCCTCGACGCGACGGATGCGCTGCATCCCCTGCGGAATCATGGATTCGATCAGGAACTTCAGGCGCGAGATGGTCGGCTTGTTGTCCTCGATGATCTTGTCGATGACCGCAATGTCGCCGATCTGCGGATGGCGTTCGAGCACCGTCACCCAGCTCGGGCGCTCCAGCTGGATGGTGTAATCCCACTCGTGGTAATGCACCGGGTCGGCCATCGGCGGGCGACCTTCCAGTGAATTGATCGACACGCCTTCCTGATCCAGGAAAAACTCGGTCTCCAGCACCCAGATTTCCTCGGCGTCGTCGCCGGCGAATTCGTTGTTGACCTCGTTGACCATCTCCATCACGGAGACTTTCTTGCGAATCTGCTTCGGTCCCCAGGTCGCTTCCAGCGCCTCGGCCTCGTCGTATTCTTCGGACTCCCACACAGTGCGGTTGTCGTCGCGGTAGATCGCACGCAGGATGTCGGTGCGGGCATTGAACTCCGGCAGGCCCCCGGGCAGGTGATGCACCAGCTCGATCCCCAGATTCCAGCTGGTCTGCGCGGTATCGAGTTCGGCCTCTGCCGCACGGAAGAGCTCGACGCCCTTTTGCACCCAGGGATGCGGATCGCGCGACTCGCCTTCGAGCAGCGCACGCGCAAGCCGGTTGATGAGATCACCGATGTTCTTCGGCTCGGCATAGTCGGCAGGCGGATGCAGCGCCAGCCAGGCTTCCCGCATGTTCGGGAATTGCCGGATGGCGAGCGCTTCCACGCGGGCATCCTCGAATGCCTCGATGATGGCCATCTGCAGCGTGGACAGCATCTGCATCGACAGCGGTTCCTTGCTGAACGCGAGGTGCGCGGCGCAATGGTTGGCAGCAGCGCGGTAAATCTCCACACCGGGCACGATCTGGTCTTCCGGCGTGGCGTCCCCCAGCGGGCGATAGTCGTCGTAAGCGTCGGCAATGTGGACGACGAAGCGCTCGATATAGGGCTTCAGACCCTCGCGCGATTCATAGTCACCCGCAGTCGGGCGCAGGAAAAAATCCCGCCCCCACATCGCGCGCAGATAAATGTTCAGACGACGCTGCACGTCGACGAACAGCGTGCCCTTGCGCTCCTGCTGCAGCACCGACATCGCATCGGGGCTCTGTAGCGAGAAATATGTTTGCTGGCCGTCAAAATCGGCCTTGTAGGCTTGCGCGCCCCACATCACCCAGCGGCGCAGGCCACCCAGGGTCAACTGGGTCAGCAGGCGGTCGAGATTTTCCAGCATGGGGCGCAGGCCGCGCGGGGCCTGCGCCAGCATGATGGACAGCACGTTGAGATAATTGCGGAAGACGTTCTCGTCGCCCAGACGCTCGGCCGCGAGTGGCGCGGTGCCGACGATCAGCGCCAGCACCTGGCCCGAGGTTTTCGACGCCATACCGAGCAGAAAATTGACGATGTCCGGAAGCACGTCCTCGCCGATGGCGCGTGCAACCTCGGGCATGGCCTGAAGGTAGGAGACCACCACCTCTTCGCCCCGCCCCAGGTTGTGCAGGGCTACGCCACCCTTCATGAAGTTGTCCAGCCCGCGCGACGAGAACGCGCGCGCAGCCTCGTTCCACGAACCGCGCAGGACGTCCTGCGCGTCGCTGGGAAGCTCGTCGAGCAGCTCGCTGTACTCGTCGATGTGGATGGCCATGGGGGCGTGAGGCGTCAGGGATAAAGCGTGAGGCGGGTTTCAGCCCGCACGGTCACACAACCACGCCGGACAATACTGTCCGGGCGCGATCAGAAATACGTCGTCACCGCCGAATCCAGCGCGTCGCGCATGTCGGGATCGTCGGTGATGGGACGCACCAGCGCCATGCGGCAGGCACCCAGTGCTGGCACGCCCTTGGCAATGAGGCTGCCTGCGTAGATCAGCATCCGGGTCGACAGGCCTTCGTCGAGACCGTGGCCCTTGAGATTGCGTGCGCGTTCGCCGATGTGGACGAGGTTTTTCGCCACGTCCAGCGACACACCCGATTCATGGGCAACGATTTCGGCTTCGACTTCGTGGTCCGGGTAGTTGAAGTCAAGCGCGCCGAAACGTTGTTTGGTCGACTGCTTCAGATCCTTCATCAGGCTCTGGTATCCGGGGTTGTAGGAAATGACAATCTGGAAATCCGGGTGCGCTTCGATCATCTCGCCCTTTTTTTCCAGCGGCAGCTGGCGGCGGGCGTCGGTCAGCGGGTGGATCACCACGGTCGTGTCCTGACGCGCTTCGACCACTTCATCGAGGTAGCAGATTGCCCCATGGCGCGCGGCAACGGCAAGCGGGCCATCCTGCCAGCGGGTGCCGTTGGCGTCCAGCAGGAAACGGCCGACCAGATCGGAAGCCGTCATGTCTTCGTTACACGCCACGGTGATGAGCGGCTTGCCCAGTTTCCAGGCCATGTATTCGACAAAACGCGTCTTGCCGCAGCCGGTCGGGCCCTTCAGCATCACCGGCATCCGCACGGCGTAGGCCGCTTCGTACAGCTCGACTTCGTCGGCCACTGCACGGTAATACGGCTCTTTCTTGACACGATAGGCATCAAGCAGGGCGCTGCCGGACTCTGAAGCAGGCCGCACATCGGCAGTGGGCCGCTGCTGCGCGCTGGCGCGCGCGAGCGCTTCCTGACGGGGCGAATAGGTGCGCATGAAGGGATCGTTACGCATGGAGCTTCCTTTGTTTGTCAGTCCGGCCAGACACGCTGCGGGTGCAGGGTGGTGGTGGAATCCGGAATACCGCCGGCATGAACGCCGGGCGTGGCAGCACGCTTGGGTGCAGCCGGTTTGGCCGCAGGCTTGGCGACCGGCGCGGCCTTGGGCACTGCCGGCTTGGCGGCTGCGGGTTTGGGTGCAGGCTTGGCTACAGCCTTGGGCGTGGCTGCACGCTTGGCGGCAGCGGGCTTCTTGGCACCGGTTTGCTGGGCCGATTTGGCCTGGCGGACGCTGGCGGTAAGTTTGTCTTTCATCGTGCTCATGCGATCACCTCATTGATAATGGCTTCGATTTCAGCGACGGCTGGCGCACCGCGGCTGCCCAACTGGTAAACCGCAGCCCCTTCGAGCGCGGCGGCCCGATAGATGGCGCGACGACGGATGCCTGCATCCAGTACCGGCAGGCCGAATTCCGCCAGCGCGTCGTGCATGGCGACGGACAGCGCGCTCTTCGGCTCAAGCTGGTTCAGGACCAGATAGGCCTTGAGCCCCGGATTGCGTTTTTTCGCCTCGGCGATTTCCTCGGGCAGCTTGAGGCTGGCCCACAGGTCGACCGGCGAGGGCAAGACCGGAATCAGGGCCAGATCGCAGGCACGCATGGCCGCCTGCGGACCATGTGCATCGATCGACGGCGGGCAGTCCAGCACCACATACCGATAGGCCTTGAAGGTCTTTTTCAGTTCCGCAGCATCCCAGCGACCGGGCAGGGTTTTCACCGTGGCAGGAAAGGCGGCCGCACCGGAACTCGCCCATTGCAGGGCCGAGCCCTGCGGATCGAGATCGACAACGACGGTTTCGCCCCGCTGTGCCAGGCCGGCTGCCAGGTTCATGGTCAGCGTGGTCTTGCCCGCGCCGCCCTTCTGGTTGATGACCGCAATGATCCGGGTAGCCATTCAGACGCCCCCGACCAGTGCGTCGACCCGCTGCGCAAAGACCACATCCGCCTCGGAGAGGCTTTCGCCGTCTGCTGCTTCCAGCGTGACATTGGCGTAAGTCGTCCCGAAGTTGATGTTTTGCGGATGGATACCCGTTTCTTCGGACAGGCCTGCCAGCGCGTCCAGAAAGTTGCGGGTTTCTCCATAGCTGCCGAACGAAAAACGCCGGAACAGGGTCGGCGGTTTGCCACGTGCTTCCCAACCTGAAGGCATCTCAAGCATTCCGGTCTCCTGCGCCAAAATGTGTCAGCGCGTTCACGTGTTCCATCTCTTCACGCAGGATGCCGGCGAAGAGGTGTGCGCTTTCCGCGTCGCGCATGCGCTCGGCATGGGCGAGTGCCTGTTGGTACAGGCGCACCGCATCAACCTCGAGCTGATGGTCGGCTGCCAGCAGGGCATCCGCTGTCCGTCCCAGCCGGGACGGCGGAAGATTGCCCGCGGAAGGTGCCACACCCAGCTTGATGAGCGATTCCATCAGTCGCTCGGCATGGCCCAGTTCCTCGACAGCCTCGTGGCGCAATTCGGCCGCGAGTTTGTCGTCACCCCACAACCGGGCAAGCACGCTTTGGGCGAGGTACTGCTGCACCGCGCCCATTTCGTGGGTGAGCGCGCGCGCGAGCCAGCCCAGCGTTCGCGGATCCACGCTCATGCCGTCTCCCGGTCCCGAGCCGGTCAGCTCTGGGTCATCGTGATTTCAGCATCGCGACCACCGCCCGACGCGTCAGGCTTGGTCGGCAGAATGCCTTCGACTTCGCTGTGGACGCGGGCGATGATGTGCGCTGCAACCAGGCCGTCACCCACGCGTTCGCACGCATCGGCACCAGCACGGACAGCGGCATTCACTGCGCCGGTTTCGCCACGGACCAGAACGGTCACATAGCCACCACCCACAAATTGACGTCCAATCAGACGAACTTCAGCCGCCTTGGTCATCGCGTCCGCCGCTTCAATCGCGGGAACCAGACCACGGGTTTCGATCATGCC
>JBEQCD010000003.1:0-60300 GCA_041639515.1 Hydrogenophilales bacterium
CCGCGAACTCGTTCAGCCCGATGGTCAGCCCGCGCTGGTCGGCGGTGGTGAGGTCGAGCTTGGACGTTTGCGTCATCGACCACGCCAGGCCCTGGTTCACCCCCAGCAGCACGGTGGCCGCCACGATCCAGCCCCAGCTGGGCGCATGAAAGATCATGAAGGGAATGGGCACGGCGGCGAGCCAGCCGGCGAACAGCACCTTTTTGCGGCCGATGCGCTCGGATAGCCGGCCTGCGACGAAATTCATCGCGCCTTTGACAAACCCGAAGGCGGTGACGAAGGCGGTGAGCATCATGAACGAGCCCTTGGCCACGCCAAAATCGCTTTCCGCCAGCGCCGGCACCACGGTGCGGAACAGGCCAATGGTGAGACCCACGAACAGCACCTGCACCAGCTGGTGCACAAACTGGCCGAGATTGGCACGGATGCCGTAGCAGAAATCCGCCGCCCGGGCGGTCATGTCATGCCCCAAGGTTGAAGGCGACCATGCGGTCCATCTCCGCCGGGCGCGGCGGAATGGCGGCGGTGAGCGCCGCGACGAATTCCTCGCGCGACATCGACAGCATCGGGTTCCAGCGTTTTTCGAAGCCGATGGTCGACATGGGCTTGCCCGACAGACCGGCACCGCAGGCGCTGCCCGAGGTATGGCCGGGATACAGTTCGACTTCCGCCGGTAAGCTCATGAGCCTGTCCTGCAGGGTGTCGTAGAGCACGCCGGCCATCGCCTGTTCCCGGCCGGCGAGATCGGGCCGACCGACGCTGCCGACGAAGAGCGTGTCGCCGGTGAGCACGAACCAGGGCGCTGCCTCGATTCCACTCAGCGTCCGGCGCTTGTCGGTGACCACGAGGCAGACCGAATCGCGCGTGTGCCCGGGTGTATGCAGGACGTCGATCACCACATTGCCGACGTCGATCTGCTGGCCATCCGCCAGGGGCTGGAAGGCGAATGCCGTTTTGCCCTGATTGGACTCATGCAGGCAGTAGGCCGCGCCGGCCTTGTCTGCCAGCGCGCGGCCGCCCGAAAAATGGTCGGCGTGCACGTGGGTGTCGATGACGTGGGTGATCTTCACGTCCTGCTTCGCCGCCTGTTCGATGAACCAATCCTCGTCGCCCAGCACCGGGTCGACAGCCACGCCGACGTGGCACGATCCGCAGCCGAAAAAGTAGGACAGGGTGGCGTCCTGGGCCAGCAATTGACGGAAGAACATGGGTGTCTCCTTATTTGTGTGAGTAAGGCGAGGTAGGGCGCGGCGCGATCAGGGCGTCGCGAGCGGCAGGCCGGCGGCCTGCCATTCCGGGGTGCCGTCGGCGATCTTGCGGGCGCGGTAACCGTGTTCCTGCAGCAGCGTCACCGCTTCGGCGGACATCATGCAGAACGGTCCACGGCAGTAGGCGACGATTTCCTTGTCGGCCGGCAGTTCCTTCAGGCGCTGGCGCAGTTCGGCCACCGGCATCGAACGCGCGAACGGCAGATGGCCGTTTTCGTATTCCGCAGCCGGGCGCACGTCGATCACTACCACGTCGCCGCGCTGTGCCTTGTCCATGAGCGAGCGGCGGGTTTCACCGTCGAGTTTTTCCGGCGCGCTGAACAGGCCATCCATCGCCAGCTTCAGCTCGACCAGATGCTCCTCGGCCACGATGCGCAGGTTGACCCACAGCGCCGACACATCGGGGCCTGACAGGCGATAGGCGATGTTGCGGCCGTCACGCCGTGTTTCCACCAGCCGTGCTTCCTTCAGCACCTTGAGGTGCGCGCTGGCGAGCTTGACCGAAAGACTTGCTTCGACCGCCAGGACCTCCACTGTCTTTTCGCCCTGGGCGAGAATTTCCAGCAGCTCCAGCCGCTTGGGGCTGGACGTGGCCTTGCCGATGCGGGCGACGTGTTCGTACAGCAGGTCTTTGGTTTTGCGGGTGTCCATGGCGTGCTCCGGATGGCAACGAGTAAATGATCTAACGATTATTAGAATATATCAAGGTACAAATTGCCCAGGCGCAGCCGCCATGCCGTCATGTCCTGCCGCGTAAAATTCGCCGCTTTGCTGCTCCGGAGTACGCCATGACCCGCCACTTACCCCTCGCCCTGCTTCTGCCCCTCGCGCTCGCCGGGTGTGCCTCGCAACAGACGCTGGATGCGCAAACCGCCGCCGCACGCGACCTCGACGCGCTGAAGCAGAGCGTGGCCCGGCTGGCCGCCGCCCAGGCCGACGCCGACACCCGTCTGGGCAAACTGGAATCGGGCCAGGCGCTGCTGGCCAGCCGTCTCGACGCGGCCACGCCCGGCCAGACCGCGCTCGACGCGCTGCGCGCCGACCTCACCCGGCTGGACGCTGCCCGGCAGGCGGATGCCACGGCGCTGGCCGGCCGCATCGACGCCATGAATACCAGCCTCGCCGCCGCCCGCGAGCAGGCCGACGATGCCGTGAAGATCGCGCGCGACAGCCGGCTGGTCAGCGGCAAGCTCGCCGACGAGCTGGTGCTTAACGAAAGCATGGTGCTGTACGGCTACGAACAGCCCGAGCTCACCGCCACCGGCCGCGCCGCGCTCGACAGCCTCATTGCCCAGATCAAGCCCCGCCTGCCGCACGTGTTCGTCGAGATCGTCGGCTACACCGACAACCTCAGCCTCGACAGCCAGAACCGCCGCATTGCGCTGGAACGCGCCGAGTCGGTGCGCCGCTACCTGCACGAAACCGGCGGCATGCCGCTCGACCGCATGTCGACGATTTCCTATGGCGACCTGAAGCCGGTGGCGAGCAACGTCACCCTGGAAGGGCGCGGCCAGAACCGCCGCGTGTGGGTGCGGGTGCTGAAGTAAGGCGCGCCGGGCCGGAATGCTAGAATCGCCGGCCCTGCGTTCACAGGGTCGCATGCCATGCCGGCATGGGCGACCGCCCTATGGATATAGCCTTACTGCTGTTTCTGATTCTCCTCAACGGCCTTTTCGCGATGTCCGAAATTGCCGTGGTGTCCTCCCGCAAGGCCCGGCTGCAACGACTCGCCGACGACGGCAGCCCCGGCGCACACACCGCGCTGTCACTGCACGCCGAACCCTCGAATTTCCTCTCGACCATCCAGGTCGGCATCACCACTATCGGCATCCTGTCCGGGGCCATCGGTGAAACCGCGCTGGCTGATCCGCTTGCAGTCTGGCTGGCTGACTTCCCGCTGATCGAGCCCTATGCCAAACCCGTGGCGCTGACCGTGGTGGTGGCCGGTCTCACCTACTTTGCGGTGGTCGTCGGCGAACTCGTGCCGAAACGGCTGGCCCTGATGGCACCCGAAGGTATCGCCTCGCTCATTTCACGGCCCATGACCTGGCTTGCGCGCTCGGCACGCCCGCTGGTCTGGCTGCTGTCCGCATCGTCCAGCCTGATCCTTCGCCTCACTGGCGCACGCCAGAAGGAAGAACCACCTGTCACCGACGACGAGATCAAAGTGCTCATGGAACAGGGGGCCGAGGCCGGCGTGTTCCATGCCAGCGAACGGGCCATCGTTTCCAACGTGCTGCGGCTCGACGATCAGCGCATCGAGTCGATCATGACGCCGCGCAAGGATATCTATGCACTCGACCTGACCGATCCGGAAGACGACATCCGGCGTGGCATCGCCGAGAGCCCCTATACGCGCATCGTGGTCTGCCGCGACGGCCTCGACCACATCGTCGGTGTGCTGCGCACCTCCGACCTGCTCAAAGCCGCGCTCGACAACGCACCGCTGGATGTAGAGCGGTCGATGCGGCCCGCGCTGTATGTGCCGGCCGGCGTCAGCACCACGCAGTTGCTGGAAAACTTCCGCAAAGCGCGCGTGCAATCCGCCCTCATCGTCGACGAATACGGCGAACTCCAGGGCCTGGTCACGCTCACCGACGTACTCACCTCGATTGTGGGCGACCTGCCCTCCGAGGACATCAACGAAGAACAGGACGTGGTGCGGCGCGAAGACGGCTCATGGCTGATGGATGGCGGCATCTCGGTGGAACGCTTCAAGTCCGCGCTCGACCTCGATGACGACCTGCCGGGCGAGGAAGAAAACGCCTATCACACGCTGGGCGGCTTCATGATGCATATGCTCGGCCGCATTCCGGCCGTGGCCGATCACTTTGACTGCAACGGCTGCCGCTTTGAAGTGGTGGACATGGACAAGAATCGTGTCGACCAGGTGCTGGTGGCTTGCCAGCCCGCCCCCGAACCCATCACGCCCGCATGACGGGGGCCTGCATCACCACGCTTACAGGCCGAGCTCGGACAGGCCGGGATGGTCGTCCGGCCTGCGCCCCAGGGGCCAGAAGAATTTGCGGTCGACCGCTGTGATGGGCAGGTCGTTGATGCTTGCAAAGCGCCGCATCATCAGGCCTTGCGGATTGAATTCCCAGTTTTCGTTGCCATAGGCGCGAAACCACTGCCCGGCGTCGTCGTGAAACTCATAGGCAAAGCGCACGGCAATGCGGTTGTCGGCACAGGCCCACAATTCCTTGATCAACCGGTAGTCCAGCTCGCGCGCCCATTTGCGTTCGAGAAAGCGCTGCACTTCGGCGCGCCCGACGGGGAATTCCGCGCGATTCCGCCAGCGCGTGTCCTCGGTGTACACCTGCACCACACGCGCAGGGTCGCGCGAATTCCAGGCGTCTTCGGCCATGCGCACTTTCTGGCGGGCGGTGTCCTCGGTGAACGGTGGCAGAGGGGGTTTGGTTTCCATGAAAGCTCCCTGAAGGATGTAGACGGGTCTGTCTACATGGCACTCTAGTCGATGTAGACAGACCTGTCTACAATACCCCCATGATCCCCCATGCACCCACTGCACGCGACCGCATTTTGCTGGCCGCCCACGACCTTTTCTATCGCGATGGCGTGCGGGCAACCGGCATTGATCGTGTGATTGCAGAATCGGGCGTAGCCAAGCTGACCTTCTATCGCCACTTTCCCAGCAAGAACGATCTGATCCGCGCCTATCTGGATTACCGCCACCAGCGCTGGATGGCCTGGTTCACCGAAGCCATCGCCCGCCATGGGCAGACTCCGGCCGCGCTCGGCCGTGCCTTGGGCGAATGGCTGCGCGATCCCGGCTTTCGCGGGTGTGCCTTCCTTAACAGCGTGAGTGAACTGACGGGTGCCCTACCCGAAGTGGCGGACATCACACGGGCACACAAGGCCGACATGACAGCGACGATCGCGGCGGTCCTGCCGGCTTCGCGTCAGCGCGCCAGGCAGGCCCAGGCCATTGCCATCGCATTCGATGGTGCGATCCTGCGTGCGCAGTTCGACGATGTCGACGCAGCCATCGAAGCCTTCGAGCGGATCACCCGCGCTGTCCTCAAGGCCTGAGCCTCAATCACCCCGATAGGTGCAGCCGGCGTCATGCGTTTCCATGACCCGGATTTGCGACAGGCCGGGAAGAGCCGGCTTGAGCTGCTGCCACAACCAGATTGCCACATGCTCGCTGGTGGGATTGGCCAACCCGGCGATGTCGTTGAGATAACGATGATCGAGCGCATCGTGGATGGGCTGCCAAGCCGCTTCGAGTTCGGCAAAGTCGAGCACCCAGCCCAATGCGGGGTCCACCGCCCCGCTCACGGTGAGTTCGACGCGGAACGAATGCCCGTGCAGGCGCGAACAGGGATGCGAGGCCGGCAGCGCCGGCAGGCGGCGCGCGCATTGCAGATGAAAAACACGGAAAATGTCCATGCCGCATTTTCGCTCAGGCCGGGCGACTGCGCACGCGGAACTTCCGTGCGGCGCGTGGGCCTATGAGCCGGTTCAACCCATTCGACAGGAATATCCCATGACTCCGACCCGATTCACCCTTGCCGCCGGTGCGGCCCTGCTGATCAGCCTGTCCGGCTGCGCGCAGGAAAGCGGCCCGTCGGTGGCCGCACCGGAGGCCTGGTCCCAGGCCCAGGCCGGCCAGCTCACCTTGATCGACATTCGCCGTCCGGACGAATGGAAACAGACCGGCGTGGCCAGGGGTGCGCTGGAAATCAACATGGCCCACCCGCAAGGGGCCGCCGGTTTCGTGAAGCAGGTGGAAGCCGAACTCGGCGGCGACAAGCATGCGCCGGTGGGCCTCATCTGCCGCACTGGCAACCGCACCACGCAGATGCAGAAGGTGCTGACCGACGCCGGTTTCACGAATGTGGTCAACATCAAGGAAGGCATGGCGGGAAGCGGCGCGGGGCCAGGCTGGCTCGCGCGCGGCCTGCCGACCGAGTCCTGCAAGACCTGCTGAGGCCAGCCCCTCAGCCGCAGCACCCGCCCCGCCCGGCCACCTGCACCGGCGGGCACGGCACCGTGCCGTAGGAGCAGAACACGCAGCAGTCGCCGGGTTTTGGTTTGAGCAGGGCCCGGCACGCCGGGCATTCGTGATACCACTGACAGGCGTCGGTAGGCATGGTCAACACCTCGACGTGGCCGCAGTGCGGACAGGTCAGTGTGGATTCCAGGCAGAGGGCATTCATGCGGCCAGTATAGTCAGTCCGGCGCGGCAATTTCCTTCGCCAGGGTATTGCGCCGGGCAGTTTCGCTGCCGGTGAGGGCAAACCCCTGCAACCGGCCCCCGGCGTCGACGTGCAGGGCACAGACGCCGGTATCGCTGCACTCCACTTTCCAGCCGCCTTCGGTGCCCGCAGGGGGTGGCAGCACGGCAACCGGGTGGGCGGGGGTTTTCACCATGACAGGCATGGCCGGATAGACCACCGGGGTGGGCGAGCCGGTGAGCGTGGCGGCCAGCGCGCGTGCCTGCACCATGAGCGGCTGCACGTAGGGCAAAACCTTGCCGTCGACTTCGGCGCAATCGCCCAGGGCATAGACATTGGCCGCGCCGGTTTCGAGGAAGCGATCGGTCTGGATGCCGCGATTGACCGGAATGCCTGCCGCAGCCGCGAGCTGGGTACGCGACTTGAGGCCGATGGCCGACAGCACGACATCGGCCGGCAGGGTCTCGCCGTTGTCGAGGGTGATGCGCAGGCCGCCCGCTGTGGTGTCCACGCTTTTTGCATTGCGCGCAAAATGCCAGTGCACACCGAGTGCGGCCAGGCTGTCGGCAAGCCGCTTGCCGGCTTCCATCGGCAACAGGCGCTCCAGCGGCCAGGCCCCCAGATGGATGACGGACACGTGGTAACCGGACGCCGCCAGATCATTGGCGAATTCGCACCCGATCAGCCCGCCGCCCAGCACCACAATCCGCTTCTTGCCCACGATGGATTCGCGAAAGCGGGCATATTCGGCCAGGTCGTTCACGGCCATCACCGCGCCCGCGCCGCTGCCGGCGAGGCCATGCGCATAGGGGTCGGCCCCCAGCGCGAGCACCAGCCTGCCATACGGGAATTCGGCGTCGGCGGTGCGCAGGCGCTGCCCGCGCGTATCGAGCGCGGTCACGCGGGTGTGCGACAGGATGGTCGCCCTGAGGTCGGCGGCCATCTTGTCCACGCCTGCGCTGGCGAGCGCAGCAGCAGCCTTGCCGGCCGCCAGGGCGTTCGAGAGATTGGGTTTGGAATAGAACGCGCCGTCATCGGCGGTGATGAGCGTCACCGGAGTGTCGAGGTCGCGCTTGCGGAATTCCTTCAGCAGGGTGTAACCGGCCAGCCCGGAGCCGACGATGAGGAGGGGATGCATGGTGTTCTCCGAATGGTTTGTCATTCTATGCGCGGCATTCAGGCGGGCAGGCCTGCCCGGACAGACGCGATACTAAAGACAGCCTGCGATCCCCACCAACAAATAATCTGGATACACATGATCGATAATCTAGATCAATCCTCATGCACACGCCTCCCATGTCACTGATCTCCGCCGCACGCCTGGCCACCGCCTGATGGACTGGCTGCTCTTCGGCTCGGCCCTGCTCTCCTCCACGCTGTTTCCGGGCGGCTCCGAGGCCTTGCTGCTCTACCGCCTCCAGCAGGGCGCAGATCCGCTGGCGAGCGTGCTCGTCGCCACGGCCGGCAATGTGCTGGGCAGCGTCATCACCTGGGGCATGGGCCGCTTCGGCCGCACCGCGCTGGCTCGAAGCGAGCGGGCCGAAAGCCGCATCCGCCGCGCCGAAACCTGGTTCGGCCGCTACGGCCAGGCCAGCCTGCTGCTGGCCTGGTTGCCGGTGGTGGGCGATCCGCTGTGCCTGGTGGCCGGCATGCTGCGGGTGCGCTTCCTGAATTTTCTGCTGCTGGTTGCAGCCGGCAAGCTGGCACGCTACGCCGTGCTGGCGTGGCTGGCCCAGGGAGGCTGATGTCTTCACGCCACTAGAACCCGAAGCTTGCACCTGCGCCCAGCAGCACCGCCACGCCCAGCACGGCAAAAATCACGGCAGCCAGGGCATGCACCCGCTTCACGGGCATGTGGCTGGCAAACCGCTCGCCCAGATACACCGCCGGGGCATTGGCGATCATCATGCCGGCGGTGGTGCCGGCCACCACCCACAGGAAATCGCCGTACCGCGCGGCCAGTGCAACCGTGGCGATCTGGGTCTTGTCGCCCATCTCTGCGACGAAGAACACGACGACGGTGGCGGCAAACACCCCCAGTTTCGGCAGTTGCGCATCGTCCGCGTCGAGCGTGTCGGGTATCAGCATCCAGGCCGCCATGGCGAGGAAGCCGATGCCCAGGCCCCAGCGCAGAATCTCCGGCGTAACGAGCGTGGTGAGCCACGCGCCCAGCGCGCCGGCAAGGGCATGGTTGGCCAGGGTGGCCGCCAGAATGCCCAGCACGATGGGCAGGGGCCGGCGGAATTTCGCCGCCAGCAGAAACGCGAGCAACTGGGTTTTGTCGCCGATTTCGGCAAGCGCGACCACACCGGTCGAGACGAGAAAGGCTTCCAAGGGGGACTCCCGGCCGGGGCTGCGCAATGACCCGATCACTACGCCGGCCAGCCGGAGCGATCAGGTCAAAGGTCTTGCCAGGCGGGCAGAAGAATCTGCCGGGGCTGCACGCGCCATGGCCCATGGCCAAGTCTGTTGACGCGTGCCCCGCTGGAATGCTGCGGGCGACTACTCCCCAATGACGCGACGGATTCTACACGCGGAATCAGACTGCGGCCAGCCGGCGACGCAGCCAGACTTCGGTGCGCGCCATGCTCACGTAGAAGGTGGGGGTGATGTAGAGCGTGAGAAATTGCGAGAACAGCAGGCCGCCCACCACGGCAATGCCGAGCGGACGGCGTGCCTCACCCCCCGCACCGAAGCCGATGGCAATCGGCAGGGTGGCGACGATGGCGGCAAAGGTCGTCATCATGATCGGCCGCAGGCGCACCAGGCTCGCCTCGACGATGGCCTCCTCGGGGCTTGCGCCGGCGCGCTGCCGGGTAAGCGCAAAGTCGATCATCATGATGCCGTTCTTCTTCACCAGGCCGACCAGCAGGATGATGCCGACGAAGCTGAAGATGTTGAGCTCCTCGCCGGCCAGCAGCAGCACCAGCAACGCACCGAATCCGGCGAGCGGCAGCGCGGTGAGGATGGTGAGCGGATGGCCCAGGTGTTCATACAGCACCGCCAGCACCATGTAGATGACGAGGATGGTGAACAGCAGCAGCAGCGGCAGGGTCACGGTCGATTCCTGGAATTTTTCCGCCGAGCCGCTGAACTGCGCCGTCACGTCCGCCGGCAGCACGGCCACCGCTGCGCTGCGTGCCGCTTCCAGCGCCTGATTGAGCGACACGCCCGGTGCCAGCGAGAACGACAGCGTCACCGCCGTCTGCTGACCATAGTGCTGCACCGAGATCGGCCCCACACCCGCCTCCACCTGCGCCACCGCATCCAGCCGCGTCAGTCCGCCCGATGCCGTGCGGATCGGCAGTTGTCCGATCACGGCCGGGTCGAGCTGGGCTTCGGGCAGCGCTTTCACGCTCACCGTGTACTGGTCGCTGGTGCCGTAGATTTCGCTGATGCGGCGGCCGCCCAGCGCGTCGTAGAGCGTCTGCTGCACCTGCCGCGCGTCGATGCCCAGGCGCGCCGCCTCCAGCGGGTCGAGCACCACGCGCAATTCGGGATTGCGCAGTTCGAGGTCGCTGTTCACGTCCTCGATCATCGGCACCGCCTGGAGCGCTTTTTCCACATCGGCAGACGCGCGCTTCAGGTGCTCGAAATTGCCCGAGGTGAGGGTGAGCTGGTAGTCGCTCGCCGAACTCATCGCCCCCAGGTTGATCGAGGCGGGATTCTGGAAGATGACATTCACGCCCGACACCTTGCGTGTCAGCGCACGCAGTTCCTCGATGACGGCGTCGGCACCGTCGCGCGTGTCGCGCGGCGCAAGCCGGATGACGAGGCGGCCCACGTTGCCGCCGGTGACGCCCCCGCCCCCCTGGCCGGCAGAGGACATCAGGCCTTCCACCGCCGGATGGCCCTTGACCAGCGCGGCGAGCTTTTCCTGCCGCTTGGAGAGCTCCTCGAAGGGAATGCCTTCCGGATATTGCACGCTGCCGAAGATCATGCCGGAGTCGACACGCGGAATGAATCCCTGCTTGACTTGGCCCGCCAGCCAGACCATCGCGCCCAGCACCGCCACCGACAGCAGCAGCATCGCCCCGCGATGCCGCATCGAGGCGCGCAGGGTATCGCCGTACCAGTCGCGGAAGGCATTGAAGCCCCGGTCGAAACTGCGCGACAGCGGATTGTTCAGGGTTTCATGCTTGAGCCCGCGCGCGCACAGCATGGGCGTGAGCGTGAGCGACACCACGCCGGACAACAGCACGGCCACGCCGATGGACACGGCAAATTCCTGGAACAGCCGCCCAAGGATGCCGCCCATGAACAAGATGGGCAGGAACACGGCGGCCAGCGAAACCGTCATCGACACCACGGTGAAACCGATCTCGCCTGCGCCGTCGATAGCGGCCTGCATCCGCGTCTTGCCCATGTCGAGATGGCGCGCGATGTTTTCGATGACGACGATGGCATCGTCGACGACAAAGCCGATGGCCAGGATGATCGCCATCAGCGAGAGGTTGTTGAGGCTGTAGCCCGCCAGATGCATGAAGGCAAAGGTGCCCAGCAGCGAACTCGGCAACACCATCGCGGCGATGAGCGTGGCGCGCAGGTTGTGCAGGAAGGCGAAGATGACCAGGATCACCAGCACCAGAGCGAGCACCATGGTGAAGTTCACCTCGTGCAGAGAATCGCGCACAAAGCGCGAACGGTCGGAGTGGACCTGGAGCGTCACGCCGTCCGGCAGCTCGGCTTCGATTCTCGGCAGCATGGCACGGATGCGGTCGGCGACCTCGACGGTGTTGGCCCCCGGCTGGCGCTGCACCGCCAGCACGATGGCGCGGGTGCCGTTGTACCAGGTGCGCGCCTTGTCGTTTTCCACGCTGTCTTCCGCCCGGCCCAGATCGCGCACGCGCACGGCTGCGCCGTCGCGATAGGCGACGATGACCTCGCCGAAATCCTGGCCGTTGGCCAGCGCCACGGGTGCTTTCACCGTGTAGGCGCGGGTTGCCCCGTCGAGCGTGCCGGACGGCAGATTGGCGTTGGCCGCCTGCACCGCTGTCACCACGTCGGCAAACGTCAATCCGCGCGCCAGTAATTTCGCCGGATCGAGATAGAGGCGCAGGGCATATTTCTGCGAGCCGAACACCAGCACCTGCGCCACGCCTGACAGCGTGGACAGCCGCTGGGCCACCACCGTGTCGGCGACGGCATCAAGCTGGGTCAGCGGCAGTCGTTCGGCCGACAGCGCCAGATAGAGGATCGGCGAATCGGAGGGATTGATCTTGCGCAACTGGGGTGGGTCCATGCCGTCGGGCAGGTTGCGCGCAGCCTGCGCGATGGCGGTCTGCACGTCCTGCGCCGCCGCGTCGATGTCGCGCGAGAGCTTGAACTGGAGCGTGATGTTGGTGGAGCCCTGGCTCGAACTCGATGACATCGACTCGATGCCCTGCACCGTCGACAACTGCCGCTCCAGCGGCGTGGCCACGGTGTTCGCCATGGTTTCCGGGTTGGCACCGGGCAGGCTGGCCGAAATGCGCAGGGTGGGAAAATCGACCTGCGGCAGATCGTTGATCGGCATCTGCTTGTAGGCCAGCGCACCGAACAGCGCCATCGCCAGCACCAGCATCAGGGTGGCGACGGGACGCTCGATGAAGAGGCGCGACAGGTTCATGGGCGTGACTCGCGTGCGCCGCCCGCTGCAGCCGCACCCGACGGCCGCTCAGCTTCGAGGCGCACCGCGCCCCCTGCTTTCAGGCGCTGCGGAATTTCGATCAGCACCCGCTCGCCGGCCGCCAGTTGTCCGTCCACGGCCAGCATGCCATCCAGCGCGCGCAACAGCGTGACGTTCTGCACGGTGGCCTTGCCGTCGCGCACCACGTACACGTATGCGCCCGCCTGCGCGTGCTGCAAGGCCGCTTCCGGCACCACGCGCGCCGCCTTCTCGGACCCCACGGCGAGACGCACGCGCACGCTTTGGCCCGGCAGCAAGCCGGCCGGCAGGGCAGCCAGACGAACCTTGATCTGCACCGCGCCGCTCGCGGTATCGAGCTGGGTATCGACAAAATCGAGCCGCCCCTGTGCGATGGGCGTTTTCCCCAGGTCGGCGTAGATGTCTGCCGCGACGCTGCCGCTCGCCTGGGCCGCCGCGAGCGCGGGCCAGTCCTGCTGGGCCACGCTGGCACGCACGTCGAGCTCGCGCGCCTGGGTCAGCGTGGTGAGCGCGGTGCCGGCCTGCACCAGATCGCCCGGCTTCACGGTGATCCGGCCCACCCGCCCGGCAAACGGCGCGCGGATCGTCGCGTAGCCCACGTCGAGGCTTGCCGCGTCGAGCGCGGCGCGGGCGGTGGCCACCTTGGCGCGGGCAGCCTCGCGCACCAGCACGGCGTCGTCGATTTCCTGCTGGCTGATGTAGCCGGAAGCCAGCAGCGGTTGCAGGCGGTCAACTTTTTTCTGCGCTTCGTCGATCTCGGCACGCGCGCCGACGAGGCTGGCCTGGCTCTGCGCAATCTGGGTCTGCGCGGATCGCGCATCCAGGTTGAACAGCACCTGGCCGGCGCGCACGGATTCACCTTCCTTCACATGCTGCCGCAGGAGCACGCCCCCCACCTGCGCCGACACGGCGGCCTGCTGCGCGGCTTCGAGCGTGCCGGGCACTTCGACCACCACGGGAAAATCCCGCACCACCACAGGCACGGTCTTCACCGCCAGCGCACTGCCGCCGGGCCCACCCGCGCCCCGTGGCCCGGCGGCCTGATCCTGCTGCTGGATGCGATAGACCACCCCGGCGATCAGGGCGATGACAACGACGGCGACCAGGAGGCGGACTTTCATGCTTATCTCTCGGAAAGCGCAGGCGGCAGCCGCCCGAGCGCATGGTTCAAACGGGACAGGGCGGCCAGCCAGTCGGATTCGGCCTGCGCCTGCGCCTGTCGGGCGCGCGCCCGGTCGGCCTGCGCGGTGAGCCATTCCAGCAGGCTGCCGACGCCGGCCTTGTAACGGGCTTCAGCCGCACGCGACGATTCGTCCGCGCTTGCAAACTGGGAAACGACACCGGCCCGCGCCGTCTGCGCATAGCGCGCATCCTGGTAGGCATTCGCCACGTCGAGGGCGATGATTTCACGCTGCGCGTCGGCCTGCGCGTCGGCGGCCTCGGCGCTGCGCCGGGCTGCGCGCGCGGTGTCAGCCAGACGGCCGCCATCGAACAGCGGCACGGCGAGGGTCAGGCCCACGCTGTTGGTGGAAGACGGCGCGCGGTCGTCCTCCAGGAAAAAGGTACGGCCCGCGCTGGCATTCAGCGCCAGACTGGGCCAGCGCGCGGCGCGCGCGGCCTCGGCCTCGGCGCGGGCGCGCGCCGCCGTGGCGCGCAGGGCCAGAAGGTCGGGCCGCTGCCGTTCGGCTTCGGCCAGCAGATCGGCGAGCAGGATGCTGTCGTCCAGCCCGGTTGCCGGCACGCTGTCCCAGTCGAGCACCAGAGCCTGGGTCTGCGGCATGCCGACCGCCTGCTTCAGCGCCGCCTCGGCCTTGGCGAAATCTCGCTCGGCCGCGTCACGGGCGAGCTGGGCTTCGGCCAGCGCGGCGCGTGCGCGCAACTGATCGGCACGCGAGGCCAGGCCGCCGGCGAGCCGCGCCTCGACTGCATCGAGGCTGGCCCGCAGGGCCTTGACCTGCTCGTCCTGCGCGTCCCGTCCTCCTCGTGCCGCCACCCAGGCCGCCCAGCCGGTTTCCACGCCGGTGACGATGTCCTGCAGGGTGCGGTTGCCGGCCAGGAGGCTGGCGACGAGTTGATAGCGCTGGGCTTCGATGCCGGCCGCGCGCGCGCCGAAGTCGTAGAGCACCCAGGCCAGCGACAGGCTCGGGCCATAGCGATGCAGGACCGGCACCGATGCCCCGGAACTGGACAGCGACTGGCTGCGGGTAAAGCTGAATTGCCCGGTGACGGTGGGCAGCCATTCCGCACGACTGGCATCGAGTCGCGCCGCTTCGGCCTGGATGCCGAGCCAGGTCGCGCGCGATTCGGCACGGTGGGTCAGGGCGTGGCTGGTGAGCGCCGCGAGGCTGTCGAAGCGCAGCGTGTCGGTGGCGGGTGCCGCACGCGGCGCGACTTCGGGCAGCGCGTCGAGCTTGAGCCAGAACTGACCGGGCGCGGCCGGCGGATCGACCGGCACAGCACGGACCTGGCTGCACGCCAGCAGCAGTGGAATGACGAAGAGTGCTCTCAAGATGTTCTGATTTTATTGATTCGGCCAGATGAAAGTATGAACTGGAGTCGATATTCACCGCGTCGATGTCTGACGAGACCATATGGCAGGCCGAATCAATAAACATCAAACACAGCGTGTTATTGAGACGACCCAGCGAACCGACCCACACATTGAGACAGGGCAATTGAGACATGGCAACCTTGTACGATTTCGAACATGTTCGGATCGTCTCAATAATGGTCCATGAACTCGACTCGCCTGCATGAACCGAGTTCCCTTGCCCGTATGATGCCCGGATGCAGCCGCTTCATCTCACCCTCCTGCAAATCTCACTCGCCGTCGGCACCCTGTTTGCCGTGCTGCTGGTCGGCCACATCCTGCGTCAGCGGCGTAATCCGGCGTCTACACTGGCCTGGCTGCTGTTCGTCGTCACCCTGCCCTGGCTGGCGGTGCCGGCCTATCTCAGCTTTGGCACCCGCAAGTTGCAGCCCCGGCTGGCCGCCGCGACTGCGCCGCATCCGCGCGCCGACGATCACACCCCCCTGGACCGCCTGCTCGACAGCGCGGCCCTGCCGCCCCTGCGCAACGGCCATACCGTCGACTGGCACGCCGACGGCGAGGCTGCGCGCAGCGCGCTGATGCACACGCTCGCGCAGGCACGGCATCGTCTCGACATTGCCCTGTTCCTGCTGCGCGACGACGCATCCGGTCGCGCGCTGTGTGATGCCCTGGTGGCCCGCGCGGCGGACGGCGTGGCCATCCGCCTGCTGATCGACGGCGTCGGCTCCTTCCTGTTGCGCCGGCCGGTCATCACCCGGCTACAGGCGGCCGGCGTGTCGGTGGCGTGGTTCATCCCCCTGCTGCACCGCCCCTTTCACGCGCGCAGCAACCTGCGCAACCACCGCAAGCTGGTGCTTGCCGACGGCCATCTTGCCTGGCTGGGCGGCCGCAATGTGGCCGACGAATACTTTGCCCCCGATACCCGGTGGGTCGACCTGAGCCTGAGCCTCACCGGCCCGGTGGTCGCCGATCTGGTGCAGCTGTTCGACAGCGACTGGGGATTTGCCACACGCACGCCGCTCGCATCGGCCCGGTCCGGCAGCGCGCAGGCGGATATACCAATGGACGCCTCCGCCCGTGCCCAGCTGATTGCCGCCGGCCCCGACCACGTGCGCGACCTGCTGCACGAAAGCATCATGCAGCTCGTGTACACCGCGCAGCGCCGCATCGTGCTGACCACGCCGTATTACATTCCCGACGACGCCCTGCAGCTGGGTCTGTGTCTGGCGGCACGGCGCGGCGTATCGGTCACGTTGCTGCTGCCGGCGCGTTCCAACCACCGCCTGGCCGACGTGGCGCGCGGGCGCTATCTGCGCGAACTGGCGCTGGCAGGCGTGCGGGTGCGCCTGCTGCCCGACGCCATGCTGCACGCCAAGGCCTGGCTCATCGACGATGAGGCATTGACCGGGTCGGCCAATCTCGACCTGCGCAGCCTGTTCCTGAATTTCGAACTCATGCTGCGGGTGCGCGGCGAAGCCGAGACCGCCTGGCTGCAGGACTGGCTCGGCAGACTCGACGCGCGCAGCCAGCCTGCGCCCGCCACGCCGGCCGGATTCGTGCAGGAACTGCTCGAAGGCGTGGTGCTGCTGACCGCCTTCCAGCTCTGAATGCGATCACCCGGCTGTCGCCGGGGATGCCTGCGCCGCAGGGCGCGGCTATCATGACGGCATGACGCCCCGCCTCGCTTTCCGCGTACTTCTGGGTGATGACATTGCGCTCGGCCCCGGCAAGGTGCGACTGCTCGAAGCCATCATCGAAACCGGTTCCATCGCCGCCGCCGGCCGCAGCATGGCCATGAGTTACAAGCGCGCCTGGCATCTGGTGGACACCATGAACCGCTGCTTTGCCTCGCCGCTGGTCGAATCCGCCAAGGGTGGCGTGCGCGGCGGGGGCGCAACGGTCACGGCGCTGGGGCAGGAAGTGATCCACCGCTACCGCCTGCTCGAACGCCATGCCCGTGAGGCGGTGCGCGATGACTTTTCGGCCCTCGCCGCCCACCTCGTCCCACCGCCTCCAACTGACTGACTGTCCGGAAATTGCCCACATCTTGCCGGTTGGGCAATCGATATGACATCATGGCTATATCGAAGCGGCGGTGCCACGACGCTTCCATGCACACACACCCTGCCTATTTCATACAAGGAACCTGACATGACCCGTCGCCTCTCTGCTGTCTTTGCCGCCTTGAGCCTGGGCCTCGCCGGCCTGCCCGCGCATGCCGACGAGACCACGATCGCCGTGGCCGCCAACTTCGCCGAACCGATCAAGGCCATCGTGGCTGACTTCAGCCGCGCCACCGGCCACACGGTGAAAATTTCGACAGGGGCCACCGGCAAGTTCTATGCACAGATCGTCAACGGCGCGCCCTTCGACGCCCTGCTCGCCGCCGACGACGAAACCCCGGCCAGACTCATCGCCGAAAAACACGGCGTACCGGGCAGTGCGTACACCTACGCCGTGGGCCGTCTGGTGTTGTGGTCGGCTGACGCCGGCAAGGTCAACGCCCAAGCCAGTGCGCTCAAATCGGGCAATTTCCGCTTTCTCTCGGTGGCCAATCCCAGGACTGCACCCTATGGCCGCGCGGCCGTGGAAACGCTGGCCGCGATGAAGGTTGATGTGCCGGACAGCAAGCGCGTAGTGGGCGAAAGCATCGCCCAGACCTGGCAGTTCGCCGCCACCGGCAACGCCGACCTGGGCTTTGTCGCCCTGTCGCAGGTGTGGAAGGACGGCAAGCTCACCTCGGGCTCGGCCTGGATCGTGCCCGGCAACCTGCACCAGCCCATCCGCCAGGACGCCGTCCTGCTGGTGCGGGGTCAGGACAACATCGCCGCACGCGCGCTCCTCGACTGGCTGAAATCGCCGTCGGCCCGGAAAGTCATCGAGTCCTACGGCTACGGCTCGTGAGCCTCAGCCCTGATGACTGGCGTGCGCTGGCCCTGACCGCGCAGCTCGCCACCCTCGTCACCGCCATCCTGTTCGTCGTTGGCACCCCGCTGGCCTGGTGGCTGGCACGCACCCGGTCAAAGTGGCGCGGCCCGATCTCGGCCGTGGTGGCGCTGCCCATCGTGCTGCCGCCGACCGTGATCGGCTTTTACCTGCTGATCACGCTTGGCCCGAACGGCCCGGGCGGCCAGTTGACCCAGGCGCTGGGGCTCGGGCTCCTGCCCTTCACGTTCTGGGGGCTGGTCGTGGCCTCGGTGATCTATTCGCTGCCCTTCATGGTGCAGCCACTGCAGGCAGCCTTCGAAGCCATCGGCAGGCAGCCGCTGGAAGCCGCTGCCACCTTGCGCGCCGCCCCGCTCGACCGCTTCCTGCATGTGGTGGTGCCGCTTGCGCGCCCCGGCTTCCTCACCGCAGGGGTGCTCGCGTTTGCCCACACCGTGGGCGAATTCGGCGTGGTGCTCATGCTCGGCGGCAACCTGCCGGGCGAAACGCGCATGGCCTCGGTGCAGCTCTACGACTACGTGGAAGCCTATGACTACGCAGGCGCTCACCGCCTGGCGGCGGTGCTCCTGGTCTTCAGCTTTCTGGTTCTGCTGACGGTGTATGCCCGTCGCACGCCCGCCCGATGAGCCGCCTGCATCTGTCCGTCGACTGGTCGCGGGGCGGGTTCAGCCTCAAGCTCGACCTCGACCTGCCGGGGCGCGGCGTGACCGCGCTGTTCGGCCACTCGGGCTCCGGCAAGACCACCCTGCTGCGGATCATCGCGGGGCTGGAACGCGCCCCCGCGCGCGTCGCGCTCGACGACGACGTGTGGCAGGACACGCAGCATTTCCTGCCGCCGCACCGCCGGCCCATCGGTTTCGTCTTCCAGGACGCAGCCCTGTTTCCGCACCTGACTGCCCGCGCCAACATTGACTTTGGCCGCCGCCGCACCCGCAGCGGCATGAATGACGCGGAGCTCGACCATCTGGTCGGGCTGCTCGGCATTGCCCCGCTGCTCGACCGCAAGCCCGCTGCCCTCTCCGGCGGCGAAGCCCAGCGCGTTGCCATTGCCCGCGCGCTGGCACTGAAGCCGCGCGTACTGCTGATGGACGAACCGCTGGCTGCGCTCGACGACCGCCGCCGTGCGGAAATCCTGCCCTACCTGGAAACCCTGCATGGCGAGCTGGCAATCCCGCTGGTTTACGTCACCCACACCACCGACGAAGTGGCACGCCTGGCCGACCATCTGGTGGTGCTCGATGCCGGCCGCGTGGTGTGGGAGGGAGACGTGGCGGCCGGGCTGGCGGCCCACGGCGTGCGTCATCTGACGGCGCGGGTGGTGGCCGCCGATGCCGCCGGGTGTTGCGTGGAAATCAACGGCCAGTCACTCGACCTCCCCGGCGTGCACGCCGCCGTGGGCGAGCGCTTGGCGCTCAGGCTGTCTCGCGAGGCTCAAAGCTCCGAGAACAGGTAGGCCAGCAGCGCCAGCCCCAGCACGATCACCGACAGATTCATGGCGATGCCGCTCCAGGTGCAATAGCGCTCGGGAATTTCGATGGGCCGCAAGGTGCGCAGCACGCGCCTGAACTGCACGATGGAAAACCTCATCACCGCCAATGCCAGGGCGATGAAGGCCACGCCGATCCAGAACGACGTATCGCGCCCCGCCCCATGCGCCACCGGATGCAGCATGTGCAGGAACAGGCCGAAGCGCTCGAGCACGAAACCGAAGGCCATGAGGGTGAGGCCGGTGCGGTTCCACGCCATGAGCGTGCGTTCGGCGGCGAAAAATACGCGGGGGTCGTTCAGGTCGGACATCAGGCAGGCTCCACGCCAACAGGCAAACTGGACTTGAGCGTGGCGGCAAGACGCTCGAAGGTTTCGGGAAACGGCGCACGCTTGCGCCAGACGAGGCCGATGGTGCGGCCCGGCGTGGGCGCGCGGAAAGGGCGGATCTCGACCGCCTTCTTGTTCACACGCGGCGCGGCGTCGACCGCCAACGCAGGCAGCAGCGTGATGCCCAGCCCCATGCCCACCATCTGCCGCAGGGTTTCGAGGCTGGTGGCGCGCACTTCCTCGCGGCCGCCGGCGTTGGTGCCGCACACATCCAGCGCCTGGTCGCGCAGGCAGTGGCCTTCGTCGAGCAGCATCAGTTTTTCTCCGTCAAGGTCGGAGACCTTGAGCGTGTCGTGTGCCGCAAGTGCGTGGCCTGCCGGCAAGGCTGCAAAGAACGGTTCATGAAACAGCGGTTCGATCTTGAAATTGTCGTCCATCACCGGCAGCGCCAGCAGGCCGGCGTCAAGCTTGCCGTCAACCAGGTGGTCGAGAATCTGCGGCGTCATCTCCTCGCGCAGCAGCAGCCGCAGGCCGGGGTGCTTTTTCTGCACCAGGGTGAGTGCGTGCGGCAGGTAGTAGGGGCCCAGCGTGGGAATCACGCCGAGGTGGATCGTGCGCGCCATCGGGTCCTGGGCATGGCGCGCCACCTCGCGGATGCGCTCGGATTCCTCGACGATGTTGCGGGCGGCCTGGAGGATTTCCCGTCCGATGGGCGTGGGGGTGACGCGCTTGAGGCTGCGGTCGAACAGCGTCACGCCGAGAAAGTCTTCCAGCTTCTTGATCTGCGTGGAAAGCGTGGACTGGGTGATGAAGCAGGCCTCGGCGGCGCGGCCAAAATGGCCGTGATCGGCGAGCGCAACGAGGTATTTCAGTTCCTGTAGCGTCATGCGGCACCATTCGATTTCATCAATGGCCTGATTTTAGACTATTCATTGGATAAATTTTTCCTGCGGGTTTCAAATACAGCCATGCCGCCGGGTGCACTGCCCCGGTGCCGGAACAAGAACCGAAACAGGAGAGACCCCCATGATTGCCATGAGCCTGACGAGTACCTACGAGGAATACCGCCGCGACCGCGTGGCTTCCGCTCCGGTGTATACCCCGCCTGCCCGCCCGGTACGACACGCCATGCTGCACGTGCTGAGCCTCATCGGCCTCGGCGTGGCCGGCATCGCCGCCAGCGACGATGACGACATGCTGGGCATCGGCTGAACGGACATCCGCATGAACGCTGCCCCACCCCAGCTCCGCCCTGCCACGGCGGCCGACATCGAGGCGCTCAACGGCGTGGTCGAACGCGCCTTCATGACCTGGAACCTGCCCGAGCGGGTGAAGCGCCTGAGCCTGCCGAGCTACCGCTATCGCGCCCTCGACCTCGACTTCCAGCACATTGTGGTGGCCGAAACGCCCACCCACGGCATCATCGGCGTGGCCGCGTGGGAGCCGGCCGAGCCGCGCGACCTGCCCTCGGGGCTGACCGGACTGCTGTTGCACGGCCTGTACGTCGAGCCGGCCCACATTCATCGCGGCATCGGCAGCCAGTTGCTCGACGCCGCGCTCGACGCCACGCGTGAACAGGGCGCGGACGGCCTGCTGGTGAAAGCGCAGATCGATGCCGTCGGCTTCTTCGTCGCGCACGGCATGCGTCTGCTGCCGGTGCGCGATACCGAACGCGACTATCCGAATCGCTACTGGCAGGCGGTCGACGCCGGGGGCTCCGCCGTAGAATCCGTTCATTCCGCCCATTCTGCGACCTGACCGACCATGGAACTCGCCCGTTCTCCCCTCACCCCCAGCTGGCGCGCCACCTGGCTCGCCGAAGCCCAGCGTCATCCCTGGACCAGTGCCGGGTTGATGCTCGCGCTTGCCGGCGTCGCCTGGCTGCTCGTCACCAGCGTGGGACAGATCGCGCGGGGCGAAGCCGAGGCCAGCCTGCGGCTCGGCCTGCTCGGAGGGCTGGCCGGCCTGGCCGCCACCACGCTGGGGGCGCTGCCGGCCCTGTTGCTGCGCAAGCTCAGCAGCCGCAGCGAAGACACCCTGCTGGGTCTTGCCGCCGGCATGATGCTCGCCGCGAGTTCGTTTTCGCTCATCCTGCCCGGCCTCGCCGCGGGCGAAGACATCAGCGGCAGCCGCGTCATCGGCGCGACCGTGGTGGTGGTGGGCCTCGCCCTCGGCGCGCTCCTGATGCTCGGGCTCGACCAGTTCACCCCGCACGAGCACGCCCACGGCGGCCCCTGCGGCGCGGGCTGCGAACGCATCGGCCGGGTATGGCTGTTCGTGTTCGCCATCGCCCTGCACAACCTGCCCGAAGGCATGGCCATCGGCGTGGCGTTCTCGCAGGCCGACATGGGCGTGGGCCTGCCGCTGGCCACGGCCATTGCCCTGCAGGACATACCCGAAGGCCTCGCCGTGGCCATGGCGCTGAAGGCCGCCGGACTCACGCCCGGCCGTGCCGTGGGCATTGCCGCCGCCAGCGGCCTGATGGAGCCCGTGGGCGCGCTGCTCGGCGTGGGCCTTGCCAGCGGGCTGGCTCTGGCCTACCCCATCGGTCTCGGTCTCGCGGCCGGTGCGATGATCTTTGTGGTGAGCCACGAAGTCATCCCGGAAACCCACCGCAACGGCCACCAGACTCCGGCCACGCTCGGCCTGATGGCCGGCTTTGCCGTGATGATGGTGCTCGACACCACGCTGGGCTGACACTCGGGCCCTCATCAGCCCGGCTCCACCGCCACGATGACCGTCACGCCCAGCGTATGGCCGTCGCGCAGCACGGTCAGCGCCGCGTCGTGACCCGGCGGCGATTCGGCGATGCGCGGCGCCAGTTCGCTTGCGCGCTGCATCGGCAGGCCATCGAGATTCACCAGCCGGTCACCCGCGCGCAGCCCGGCCTGCGCCGCCGGGCTGCCGGGCTCCACCCGCGTCACCTGCACGCCGCCCACCCCGCCCACCCCGCCCACCCCGCCCACCGCGTCTGCCGCGTCTGCCGCGTCTGCCGCGTCCAGACCGATCCAACCGCGCATCGCCCGGCCGCCGGCCTTGAGTTCGGCCGCCAGATGGTGCGCCGCCGACAGCGGCAGGGCCCGTGCCGGCGCGCAGTGCGAACGCGCCAGCAGCACGCCGACCACGCGCCCGGCCGCATCGGCGAGCACGCCGCCCGCATCCTCGGGACAGGCCCGGATGTCCGTGACCACCACGGGCACCGTCGGGCTGTCTACTTCGCCGCCGCGCGTGTCGCGCACCTCGCCGCCGCGGGCCGCGCCGCGCACCCCCAGGGCGTAAACCTGCTGTCCCGGCTGCAACTGCTCGACCGAATCGAGCGTGCCGCCGCCAAGCCCCACTCCGTTTCCGGTGGGCACCAGCAGGGCCAGTCCGGTGCGGGCATCGACACCGTGTACCCGGGCTTCGTAGCGCATGCCGTCGGCCCGGCGCACTGTCACGGTCTTGGCCACGCCCAGCGCCCACGCGCCCGCGAGCACGTCGCCGTCGCTATCGAGTCCGATTCCCACGCCGGTGCCGGCTGCGCCTTCGACGCGTACCTGGGCATCGCCGGCCCGGCGCAACGCCCAGGCCGCCCGCGCATGCGGTGCCCGGGCCCCGGCCGGCAGCGGGTGCGGGCCGACGGTTTCGGCAACCAGCCCGACCAGCGCGCCGACTCCCAGCAACACCGCAAACGGCGCACGCAGCGACCACAGCCAGGCATAAAAACCGGCCCTGTTCATCCCGCCTCCATCACCGTGGGATCGGCCGGTTTCGTGACACCGCCCCGCAACAGCAGCAACAAGGGCAGCATCGCCACAAAGCTCCAAGCGATCAGCGCGTAGGCATCGAGCACCGCCTGCATCGACGCCTGCCGCGCCATTTCGGCGGCAATGGCCGCCAGCGCAGCCGGGTCGTTCGGCGTGCCGTGCAGCGGGCGCAGCCAGTTGCCCAGCACCGGGTTGTAGGGCTGCACGTGGGCGCCGAGCTGATGCCAGACAATCTGCGTTTCGTGGCTCACCACGCTGGCCACCACCGCAATGCCCACCGACGACCCCAGCGTGCGCATCAGGCTGAACAGGCCGGCAGCCTCGGCTTGCAGGGCAGGCGTCAGCGTCGACAAGGCCAGTGCCGACAGCGGCACCATCATCAGTCCCATGCCCGCACCCTGCAGCAGGCCCGGCCAGATCGCGGCCCAGGGTGAAATATCCAGCGTGAGGCCCGCCATGTAATGGCTGCCGGCTGCCGCGAGCACCATGCCGCTGCCCACCAGCCAGCGCGTATCGACGCGACCGATCAGGCGGCCGGCGACCAGCATGGCGACGAAGCTCGCCAGCCCGCGCGGGGCCATCACCCAGCCGGCCGTGAGCGCGGGGTAGTCGAGCAGGGTTTCCAGCATGAGGGGCTGCACCGCCAGCGCGCCGAACATGCCCAGCCCCAGCACGCCGATGATGGCGGTGGCGGCGGCAAAGTTGCGGTCGGCAAACACGCGCAGGTTGAAGACCGGATGCCGCTGCGTGGTCAGCGCATAAACCAGGAAGGCGATGAAGGCGAAGACCGACACCCCCAGGCAGGCGACGATGAAGGGCGAGCCGAGCCAACCGTCGAGATTGCCCCGGTCGAGCGCGAGTTGCAGCGCGGCAATCGCCAGCGCGGCGAGCGCAGCCCCGCGCCAGTCGAGCACGCGCGGCAGGCGGACCGACTCGGGCACCGCGCGCGCACCGATCAGCAGGGCCATTACGCCCACCGGCAGGTTGATGTAGAAAATCCAGCGCCAGTCGAAGGTCTGGGTGAGCCAGCCGCCGAGCGTGGGGCCAAGCACCGGCCCCAGCATCACGCCCATACCCCACAGCGCCATCGCCCGGCCGCGTTGTTCCGGCGGCGTGGTCGCGGTGAGGATGGCCTGAGACAGCGGCACCAGCGACGCGCCGAATGCGCCCTGGATCGTCCGGAATATCAGCATGGACGGCAGGTTCTGCGCCAGCCCGCAGGCCGCTGAGGCGGCGACGAAACCGGCAATCGACACCAGCAGCACGCGCCGCTGGCCAAAGCGGTCGACCAGAAAGCCGGTGAGCGGCATGACCACCGCCGAGGCAATGAGATAGCTGGTGAGCACCCAGCTGATTTCTTCCTGGCTGGCACCGAGCGCACCCGCCATGTGCGGCATCGCCACGTTGACGATGGTCATGTCGAGCACCACCAGCACGGCGGCGCTCATCACCGCCAGGACGATCAGGCCGCGATGCGGCGTGTCAGTGGCTGGCGGCATGGGCGCTCAGGTCCACGGTGGCGGTGGCGCTGGCACCGACGGCAGGCAGGGTGTCGGCATCCAGGTCGTCGAGCAGGATGCGTACCGGCACGCGCTGCGTCACTTTCACCCAGTTGCCGCTGGCGTTTTCCGGCGGCAACAGCGAGAAGGCGCTGCCGGCACCGGCTCCGATGGCCGCCACCGTGCCGGCAAAGCTGCGACCCGGCAGCATGTCGATATTGACGCGTGCGCGCTGGCCGGCACGAATCGACGCAAGGTCGGTTTCCTTGAAATTGGCGTCCACCCAGTAGCGGGCATTTTCGATCAGCGCGAACTGCGGCACGTCGGCTTCGAGCAGGGCCCCGGGCCGCAGCGACAGTTGCGCGATGCGACCGTCGGCCGGGGCACGCACCACGGTATGGGCGAGGTCGAGCCGGGCCTGGGCCAGCGTGGCCTCGGCTGCGCGCACGCCGGCATTCTGGTCGCCTGCCGCGCCGGCCGCTGCCCGGGCCTGGCGCTCGTGCGCCGCAGCCGCAGCAGTTGATTGCTGTGCGGCGCACGCGGCACTGCGCGCCGTGTCACCCGTCTGCGGCGAGAGAAAGCCGCGCGCCACCAGCGCGTCGTCACGCGTGGCCAGCGCACTGGCGTTCTGCGCCAGCTGCGCCTGCGCCAGCGTTTCGGCATGGGCGGCCGCTACCGTCGCCACCCCGGACGTGGCCGCCTCGCGCGCCTGCAGCAAGCGTGCGCGCGCAGCGTCCACCGCCAGCTCGTAGGGTTCAGCGTCGAGGCGGAACAGCACGTCGCCGCGCTTCACCTGCTGGCCTTCCCACACGGCCACCGAGTTGACCCGGCCACCGACGCGCGGCGCAATCTGCACCACCTGCGCGCCGACATACGCGTCGTCGGTCGACACCTGGCGGCTCGCCACCCGCCACCAGCCCACGCCACCGGCCACCACCGCCACGGAACAGACCAGTGCGAGCGTCACGATCTGCCTCCGTTTCATGGCTGCCGCCTGAACAGACGGCGGACCCGCACATAAGGCAGGCGCAGGCTGGCGACCAGCAGCGCCAGTACCATGAACGCCGACCAGACGAGGAAACCGGCGGCCAGCCACGCCAGGGACACTACGCCCACCAGCAGGCGCGTAAGCACGGCACCCGCATCGTGGGCCGCGTTCAGCGCAGGGATCGCATCGCGATGCAGAAGATTGTTCATGGCGGCCTCCTCAGGCAAACATTTTTTCGGCCAGCAGTTCGGCGGCGTCGAGGCCCCAGGCCGGCACCTTGCCGTGGCGTTCGTAGAACATCGTCTTGTAGTGCATCTTGAGCAGGTGCGGCACGCGGCCCATCTTCAGCACCTGGGTGTCGCCGCCGAACCAGCTGTTGGAGCGGATGTAGAACGCACGCCCGCCGCCCATGTCGCCGATGCAGTAGACCACCGGGGCCAGCGGGTCGCCGGGATCGGCCAGCCGGCCGAGATCGTGGGCGATGCGGCGGCCGACGATTTCCGCCTGCTGGTGGCCGATGGCCCCGAGCTTGGGTACGGTCACCGCCGCACAGTCCCCCACTGCGAACACGTCGGGGAAGGTCGGGTTGCGCATGGTCAGGTCGGTGACGATGAAGCCCTCACTGTCGGCAATCGGCAGGCCGCGCAGGAAGTCGTGCGCGCGCCAGTCGGGGAACACGATCTTGAGTTCAGCCTCGATGCCGGGCCCAGTGGCAAACTCGATGCCGGCTGCCGTGATGCGGCGGATGTCGCCCACCTTGTTGAGGTACTTGAACCCCATCTTGCCGGCGATGCCGAGCAGCTGGTCGACCACCTGCACGCCGGCGTCCTCGGCGATGAGTTCGCCGGGCGTGAACACCGTCACCTTCTCCGGCCCGCCCTGGTTGTGCCGCTTCAGCCAGTCGGCCATCGACAGCATCACCTCGACGGGTGGGCCTTCGCAGGCGGCGATCGCATAGGGGATCGCGCCATGGGCATAGGGCTCCAGCCCGCGCGCGCCGTCGCCCTGGTGGAAGCGTGCCGAGCCGATGGCAATGGGTCCGCCGCGATAGTCTTCGTGCAGGTAGCGCCGCAGCTTTTCGCCCTGGAAGGTATCGGTCACGCTGTGGCCGTGTTCGGCGTAACCCTCGATGCGGTCGAACGCGAGCCGGTTGCCCAGCGCCACCACCAGATAATCGTAATGATGCGTCTCGCTCGCTGAACCGGGCCGCTCGCCCGGCGTCCAGCTCACACTGCGTGCCACCGGGTCGATGGCGTTCACCTCGGCGCGGACAAAATCGATGCCGTCGTCGGCCAGCGGCTTGATGATGTCCATGAACAGGCTTTCGGCCGGGTTGCGATTCTCGAACACTTCGAGCGGAATGTTCGGCACATACAGCAGGCGCGATTTGCGATCGACCACGGTGATGCGCACGGCGTCGCCGGCAAACTCGCGGATCTTCTGCGCTGCACCGAGGCCGGCAAAATTGCCGCCCAGTACCAGGACGTGGGGACGGGGGTCGGTCGAACGTGCAGCGCTTGTATGGGTGGCCATGGTCTTCTCCTCGGGTGCGCAACGACAGTCGCGCTCAACCGGGTTTCAGCAGGCCGCGTGCCAGATCGGCAACCACTTGAAGACACAGGGAAAAACGCCGCAGGGTGCGGCGTCGGGCGGGGAATACGGGGGATATGAACCAGACGGCGTGGCGCAAATGCGCCAGCCGCTCAGCCTTTGCCCAGGCCGAATTTTTCCACGCGGTAACGCAGGGTTTCGCGCGTGCTCTTCAACAGACGTGCCGCGCCGGTGACGTTGCCGTCGGCCTGCGCCAGCGCGGCTTCGACGAGGCGGCGCTCCATGTCTTCGAGCGACAGGCTGCCGTCGAGCGGCAGCCACACGCCCTCGCCCGGGGCCGCCATGCCAGCGGGTGCAGCCCCCAGTTGCAGCCAGCGCGCGGGGAATGTCTCGTCGTCGGCAAACAGCACGCAGCGTTCGACCACGTTGCGCAGTTCGCGCACATTGCCCGGCCAGTCGTGCGCCAGCAACTGTGACCAAACAGGCTCGCCAATGCGGCTCACCCGCTTGCCGGCCTTGGCGTTGAATTCCCGCACGAACAGCGGCACCAGCTGGCGCACGTCCTCGCTGCGCGCGCGCAGCGGTGGCAACACCAGGCGGAATACGGAGAGCCGGTGGAAGAGGTCGGCCCGGAACGCCCCGGCGCGCGATTCGGCTTCGAGGTCGCGGTTGCTCGCGGCGACGAAGCGCACGTCGACCGGCAACGCACGCTCGCCGCCCAGCCGGCGGATCTGGCCGTCCTCGATCACGCGCAGCAGCTTGGCCTGGAGGTCGAGCGGCAACTCGCCGATTTCGTCGAGGAACAGCGTGCCGCCGCTGGCCTGCTCCACCAGTCCGCGCCGCATGCCCTTGGCCCCGGTGAACGCGCCAGCCTCGTGGCCGAAGAGCTCGCCTTCGATCAGTTCGCGCGGCAGCGCCGCACAGTTCACCTCCACCAGCGGGCCGCGCCGGCGGCTGCCGGCGTAGTGCAGGATGCGTGCGGCCAGGCCTTTGCCGGTGCCGGTTTCCCCGCCGATCAGCAGCGCGGAAAACGGCACGTCGGCCAGCCGCGCCAGCATCTCGCGCGCCTCGCGCGCGGCCGCAGACTCGCCGGCATAGGCATCCGGTTCGTAGCGACGGCGCTCGCCCGCCGTCTGGTCGGCGAGCCGGCGCTCGGCCCGCGCGGTGCGCGCCGCGCCGTTGAGCACCAGCGTCAGGCGCGCCATGTCGACCGGCTTTTCCAGAAAATCAAGCGCACCGAGCTTCAGCGCCCGCACCGAATCCGGCACGCCGCCGTAGCCGGTGACGAACACCCATTCGCCGGCGAGCCCCGCTTCGCGCACGGCGTCCAGCAGGTCGAGTGCATTGCCGTCGGGCAGGCTCATGTCCGACAGCACGGCGGCGGGTTCGAGTGCGGCGTCGAACAGTAGCCGGCGGGCCTCGGCGAGGCTGGCCGCAAGCCGCACCTCCCAGCCTTCGCGCTGGAAATGGCGTTGCAGTTCCTGGCCGAGCAGGACTTCGTCTTCGATGATGAGCAGAGTGTGCGGCATGGTCATTCCATTGTCGGACAGGGCAGGCGCAAGGTCACGCGCGCGCCGTGCGGCTCCAGGTTGGCGAGTACGAGTGCGCCGCCGAGGTCGTGCGCAAAGCGCCGCACGCTGGCGAGGCCCAGGCCGGTGCCGCCGGGGCGATGCGTGGAGAACGGGGCCACGCCCTCGCGCAGCAGGGCGTCGGGGAAACCCGGCCCGTCGTCTTCGACGGCGAGTTCCAATGCGGAGCCGTCGCGCCGACCCAGCACCCGGATGTGCCCGCGCTCGGGCAGCACCTGCGCCGCGTTGAGCAGCAGGTTGAGCACGCACTGGCGCAGGCGGTCAGGCGGCAGCTGGCAGGCACACCCGGCGGCGATGGCCTGTTCGATGTGGATGTCGGGTGCGATCTGGTAGCGCGCCAGCACCACCACTTCGTCGACCGCCTGCGCCAGCATCACGCGCTGCGGCGCTTCCGGCGCATGGCGCGCGCCGTCGAGCAGACGGTTCATCAACCGGGTGAGCCGGCCCAGTTCGGCGGCCATCGCGTCGACCCGCTCCTGCGCGGCGGGGTCGGCCAGGTCGTGCTTGAGATTGGCGAGTGCGAGCACCACGCCGGCGAGCGGGTTGCGCAGCTCGTGCGCCAGGCTGGCGGCGAGTTCGCCGACCGCCGCGAGCTTGTCGGCCTGCGCCAGGCTGCGGTTGTGCGCGATCAGCTCGCGGGTGGCGGCGCGCACTTCAGCTTCGAGGCTGGCCTCGCGCGCGACCTGCGCCGCTTCGATCTCGGCCAGCCGCGCCACCATGTCGTTGTAGCGAGCGAACAGCGGGGCGATGAGACTGTCGGCCCGGCTTGCCTCGATGCGCGAAAAGTCATGCCGGGCGAGTCGCCCCATCCAGGTGTCGAGGTCGCGCAAGGGTTCCAGCACGCGGCGACGCACGCCGGTGTAGACCAGACCGCCGGCGAGCACGATCACGGCAAACGCGGCGATCACCAGTTGGAACTCGAACCGCGCCTGCGCCGCCACCTGGGTGAGCAGGGCGTCGTGCGCGCGGCTCTCCTCAGCCAAGGCCTCGTGCAGCAGGGTGGTGGCCCCCAGCAGGCGGGCGCGCGGATCGTCGTCGGGCGTGTCGAGCAGCGCGCGCGCCCGTTGCAGCCGGGCGCGCCCCACGCGCGAGAGCAGGGCCGGATCGGCCACCAGGCCATCGACCTCGTCGCGCAGGCGGGCGAATACCGCCTGGTCGGCCGCTTTCGACGGTCCGAGCGTGCGCGCCAGCGCGTACTGCATGGCCAGGCTCTGCGTCTGTACCCGCTGCATGGCGGCGGTGTGCTCGCGCAGGGGCTCGAACTGACCGAGATTGCGCGCCAGCGACAGCAGCGCCAGCGCCACCGCCAGGACGACCAGTCCGGCGGCGACGAGCGCGGGAAAGGCAAGCGAACGGACGAAAACACGTTTCATGCGTTCGGGTTGTACCGGATCGGCCATGGGTGGACAAGCCGTCACAGCGTGCGCAGCGCACCGGCGATGCCGCCTTGCAGTGCGGCAAGCTGCGCGGCGTCAGGCGTCCTGCCCGGCTGGCGCATCGTGTCGATCTGCTGCAACAGCGCCTCGACCGCCTGCCGGGTGTGCGGCGCAAGGTCTTTCGCGCCGTTGGCTTCCTGCAGATGGCGATAGGTTTCGGCCAGGTCGGTGGCGGCACGCGCGGGGTTCTCGCCCAGGCCGGCGTCGATCTCGGCGTAGCGGGCGTAGAGCCGCGCCTCGATCAGGTTGCGCTCGACCGGATTGTGCGTCTTGAGCCGGTTCCAGCCCACGGCGGTGTAGTCCATGGCGCGGTCCGCCAGCGCGCGGGTGCGGTGCCAGAGCAGCGAGAAGTCGCGGCGGGTGGCGTGGGCATCGACCTGGGCGTGGCTGTCGAGCCGGGTGCCGAGGCTGCGCGCATCGCGTGCGAGATCGGCTGCGTCCTGCTTCACGCTGGCGTCGGCCCGGGCGGTGGCGCGGTCGAGCTGGGTGACGGCACGACCGAGGTCGACACGCGCGGCGTCGAGCCGGCCCGCCACGTAGTTGCGCTGGGCGCGGGCCAGGCTGGCGCGGGCCGCGACGATGGGTTCGTCGACGAACGCGGTGTAGGTCACCACGTTATCCTCGGCCGCCTTCAGGTGGGCGTCCGCCAGTTGCGGCTGGTTGCGCGCCAGTTCGCTTTCGGCAGCGCGGACGAAGCCGCGCGTGGCCGCCAGCGGCAGGTCGGCTTCCTGATACAGCAGCGCGGCATCGACGGCGTCGAGTTCGCGCGCCGCCCCCGGCTTGTCGCCGGTTTTCAGCTTGGCGCGCGCCTGGTCGAGATGGGCCCGCGCCTGTGGCACGGCAGCAAAGTCTTCGATGGCGTCGAGCGAGCTATAGATCGGCACGAGATCCGGTTCGACCACTTGGGTGTCGTCGTATTTCAGCTTGCTCTGCGCCACGCGGATCTGGTCGCGCACCTGTGCGGTGGGCAGGCCGGCCTGGATGATGTCGAGCAGGGTGTCGGCCTGGCGCAGTTCGGCACGTGCCGCCGACGCATCCTTGCGCGCCAGGGCCGCACGCGCACTGCCGATGTGATGCAGGGTTTTCAGTGCCGCCCGCGACAACGCCGCCTCGTCGGCCGGGCTGATCGCGCGCAAGGGCGTGACCTGCTGGTTTTCCACGATGCGGGCAGGCGGGTTGGCGGCCAGCGCCCCGCCGCTGATCAGGGCGGACAGGGCAAGGACGAGCGGGGCATTCGGACGGTTCATGATGGTCTCCTTGAGGGCAGCACCTGGTGTGCCACCCCCGGCCATGCAGCCTGCGTGCCAGGCCGCGAACCCGCGCGGAATCAAGGGTTTGCGGCGCAGATGCACGGGGGCGCGGTGGAAAACCCCCGTGTGGAATGGCGCAAAGCCCCCGTTGCCGCCCGCCGGGGTATTTCAGCCACAGCGGCCGAAAAGCCCCGCGCATCCGGCCGCCCCTTTCCGACAAACCCGAACCCATTCAAGCACTTGCCGTGCTGGCACGAAGCCCGCTACGGAGCGGGCAGACGGTCCTGCCGTCCTCATCCCTCACCCACAAGGAGACCGACATGTTCCAGTTCAACCGCCTGACCCGCCTCACTGCCCTGGCCCTGCTGCCCGTTCTGGCCGGCCCGGCATGGTCCGCCCCGGCCGACGCCGGCGCGCCCATGACCGACACCCGCACGGTCGACGTGTCGCCCGGCTGGGCGTCACCCCAGCTCGCACGCGCCGCCGCCGCATCGGGCCGCGCGCTGATCGAGCAACTGCGGTCAGCGCGCGCCTTCCTCGCGTCCGACTCGCCCGAGCTCGCACAGAGCGCGCTGCGCGTGGCGAGCGAATTCGCCGGCGCCTGGCAGCGCACCATGCCCTTCGTGGACGTGAACGATGCCATCGCCAACGCCAGCAACCAGCTCGTTGCCGACGACGACACCGCGTTCTACGACGACCTGCTGCCGATCTACGCCAGCCTCGACGAAATGGACGCCTACGCGCCGGTGGTGGCGCGACAGGCGCGCGGCGGCGTGAAGCACGCCGAAGCACAGGCACGCGCCGGCCGCGCCGACGCCGCGCGCAGCACCCTGCAGGAAGTGGGCGAATCGCTGCGCGCCACCACCGTCTACCTGCCGCTCAATCGCGTGGCCGACCAGATTCACGTTGCCCAGGCGGCGCTCGCCGCGCAGCCGGCCGACACCACAGCAGCGGTACAGGCGGTAGACCGTGCGCTCGGTTCCATCTTTGAAGTGGTGCACGGCGTGAACGTCGTGCGCACGGCGCGCTAGGAGGCCACCATGAAAACCCTGCTGCATTCCGTTTGCCTGCTGGGCGCGAGCTGCGCGCTGGGCGTGCCCGCGCTCGCCGCCGATTTCAGCGACAGCGCCGAAGTGCTGTCGGCCACCCCGGTCTACCAGACCCGTATGGACAGCCGCACCGTCTGCCGCCAGACGCTGGTGAACGCCACACCCGACAACGCCACCGGCCGCCAGATCGTCGGCGGCATCCTGGGTGGCCTGCAGGGCTCGCGCTTTGGCCACGGCGGCGGGCGCGTGGCGGCCGGTGCCGTGGGTGCGGTGGCCGGCAGCGTCATCGGCGGCCAGCTCGGCAGCAACGACGACGGCGAACGCTGGGAAACCCGGTGCGCGCCGGTGGATCGTCCCAGCCGCACACTGGCCGGCTACGACGTGACCTATCGCTATCGCGGCCATGTCTTCACCACGTCCCTGCCCTACGACCCCGGTTCGCACCTCGATCTCGACGTGCAACTCGTACCGTCCGGCCGCACCAGCTGAATCCCCCAAAGGAGCCATCATGAAAAACGATCTGCATTCTGTCATTGGCGTCTACGACCGCCATGCCGACGCCGAAACGGCGATCCGCTCGCTCAAGCGCAGCGGCTTCGACATCCAGCGCCTGTCCATCATCGGCAAGGGCTATCAAAGCGAGGAACACGCCGTGGGCTTTTACACCACCGGCGACCGCATGAAGACCTGGGGCGGCATCGGCGCAGCCTGGGGCGGGCTGTGGGGCCTGCTGGTCGGCGGGGCGTTCGTCATCGTGCCCGGCTTCGGGCCGGTGGCCGTCGCCGGCGGGCTGGCCAGCCTGATGGTCGGCGCACTCGAAGGCGCGGTGGTCATCGGCGGCCTGTCCGCACTCGGCGCAGGCCTCGTGGGGCTGGGCCTGACGAAAGAACAGGCCATCAAGTACGAGCGCGAACTCAAGGCCGACCGCTACCTGCTGTTCGTCCACGGCACACAGGCCGAGGCCGACGCGGCGCGCGCCATGCTGAAACCGCTCGACGTGGCCGCCTGAATCCCCGGCGCACGCCATGACCACACTGCTCCACTTCCTGCATGACGCCGGCTGGGTCATCGGCCCGCCGCTGGCACTGCTCGTCGTCATCGCCTGGGTATATCGGCCTTCGGCGCGCGCACGCTGGCGTCGCGACAGCCGCCTGCCTTTCGATGGCTGACGGGAACCCGGCCCCCTGCCTCCAGTCGGAAAGGCACGGTGGTGTGCAGGTTTCTGCGTGCACACCGCCGTTTCGCTTCCCTGACCCGCTACTGCTCTGGAGACCCCATGTCGAATCTGACGCTTTCTCCCACCCGACTCATTCTTGCGCTGCTGGCCGCCGGTGTGCTCGGCGGTGGCGCGGCCGCCTGGACGATGGGCCAGCACGCCCATGCCACGCCCGCCGCCGTCACCGCACCGGCCCCGGCGGTGGCCACGCCGATGGCCCCCGTACTGGCTGGCGCACCGGACTTCACCGGCATCGTGCAGCGCTACGGCCCGGCCGTGGTCAACATCGCGGTGTCCAACGCCAGGACAGAAGGCGATGAAGACCAGGCCGGGGCCGCACCCGACCCCAACGATCCGGTGTGGCGTTTCTTCCGCCGCCACGGCCTGCCCATGCCCAACGGGCCACGCGGCGGCCTGCCGGCGCGCGGCGAAGGCTCCGGTTTCATCGTCAGCGCCGACGGCCTCATCCTCACCAATGCACACGTGGTACGCGGCGCAAACGACGTGACGGTGAAGCTCACCGACCGCCGCGAATTCCAGGCACGCGTGGTGGGCCGCGACGACAAGACCGACGTGGCGGTGCTGAAAATCGACGCCGCCAACCTGCCCACCGTGCCGCTCGGCAACCCCAACGATCTCCGCGTGGGCGAATGGGTGCTCGCCATCGGTTCGCCGTTCGGGTTCGAGAACAGCGTCACTGCCGGCGTGGTCAGCGCCAAGGGACGCTCGCTGCCCGACGACGGCTACGTGCCCTTCATCCAGACCGACGTGGCGGTGAACCCCGGCAACTCCGGCGGCCCGCTGTTCAACTCGCGCGGCGAAGTGGTCGGCATCAACTCGCAGATTTTCAGCCGCTCCGGCGGCTACCAGGGGCTGTCGTTCGCGATTCCCATCGACCTCGCGGTGCGCATCAAGGACCAGATCGTCGCCACCGGCCACGCCACCCACGGCCGCCTCGGCGTGGCCATCCAGGACGTGAACCAGGCGCTGGCCGATTCGTTCAAGCTTGCCAAACCCGAAGGCGCGCTCGTCGCGCAGGTGGAGCCCGGCAGCGCCGCCGCCAAGGCCGGCGTGAAAACCGGCGACGTGATCACAGGCTTCAACGGCCAGCCGGTGGTGAGTGCCAGCGACCTGCCCGCGCGCGTCGGCCAGGCCGAACCGGGCAAGCCCGCCCGCCTCGACATCTGGCGCAACGGCGCAGCCAGCACGCTCACCGTCACGCTCGACAAACTCAGCGACGCCGGCACCCGTCAGGCCAAGGCCGAACGTGCAGGCGACAAGGTGCGGCTGGGGCTTGCGCTGCGTCCGCTCGCGCCCGAGGAATCGCGTGCCGTCGGCATCGAATCGGGCCTGGTGGTGGAAGACGTGCAGGGCGCAGCCGCGCGTGCCGGCGTGCAGCCGGGCGACGTACTGGTGGCGGTCAATGGCAAGCCAGTCGACAGCGTGGCAGCCGTGAAACGCGTGCTCGACGGCGCAGGCAAATCCGTGGCGCTGCTGTTGCAGCGAGACGGCCAGCGCCTGTTCGTGCCGGTGCGGATCAGCTGATCCCTGTTCCGGGTTTACAAAGAGGACATGAGGACAAGAGAACCTCTCATGCCGACTCCTGTCCTCTTGTCCTCTTTGTGGGGCTTTGAAATCGGGTTCACCGGGAGGGACGGGAGGAATCAAACCTGTCCTCCTCCCTGACCTCCCTGACCTCTCTGTCGGAAGCCTTCTTCCCCTACCCCAGTTCCACGCTGTAGCGCGCGGTGTGCCAGCGGCCATCGCGCGTGTCCTGCCAGGTGAATTCCAGGCTGCGGGATGTAGCCAGTGTGGCGGCATCGAAGTGCAGGCCGGTGTGGCCGAGCCCCAGTGGTATGCACTCGACATCGCGCGCGTCCTGCCAGTCGTTCCAGCCCAGGTGTATGCGTGCCGGGCCGGACAGCACGATCAGCATCGCCTTGTCGCGGGGCAGCCGGGCAAAGGGCGCGGCAGGCGTCCAGACCCAGGTGGCGGCGTCGGCACGCAGGCCGCGATAGCGCGCCCACACGGCATCGAGCCGTTCGAGCGGATGCCCTGCCGCCCGTGCGGACGCGAGCTTGATGAATTCGGCGTGCGCCCACACCAGTGGCATCGCGCCGCCGGTGGGACGGCCCGGCTGCATGGCACCGACCGCTTCGGCGTCCCAGACCTGTTCCGGGAGCAGGCCGCGCTGCGCCATGGCGGCCATGGCGTCCAGATAGGGGCGTGCGTCGCGCCCGGCCGCCAGTTCGTAGTGGCCGCGTTCGCCGGTGAGCAGTGGCCAGCCACGCCCGCGTCCGGTGCCATCGAAGGCGGTGCCGTCGTCGTGTTCGCCGTAGCCGTCGTCGGTGTAGCGATGCCAGACCGGGCCGGCCGGGGTGTCGCTGCGCAGCAGCGCATCGGCGAGCGTCACGCTGTCGGCGATGAGGGGGTCGTCGGCCCGGCGCAGGCCCAGGCGCACCAGTTGCAGAAAATCCAGCGCGATCTGTTCGCCCGCCGCCGGGGCCAGGCCATCGGCGCGGTTTTTCACCGCCAGGCTGCGCTGCATGGCACGGTCGTCGCACAGCACGTCCACCGGTGCCACGCGTGCGTAGTGTGCGGCCACGCCGTGTGCACGGCCGATGACGGTATCGCGCGCCACGCACCAGTCTTCGAGCCGGGCGTTCCAGTAATCGGCCACCGCGAGCGGTAGCGCGCGTTCCGCCTCGGGCAACAGCGCAGCCCCGGCCACCAGGGCGGCGATGCACGCCGCCAGCGTGAAGGCATTCACCCCGGCGTCCTCTTCCCAGCGATCCTGCGGGCTGGCCGGTCCCTGCGCGATCAGGAAACCCAGTGCGCGGCGCACGCAGTCCGTCACGCCCATGCCACCGAGCTGGCCATGCTGGGCAAGCTGGGCGGCGAGCAATACGGGAAACGCGGTTTCGTCGAGCTGCACGCCCTGCCAGTAGGGCTTGCCGCCGAGCCACTGGTTCTGGTGCCAGTGGCCATCCTCGTTCTGCGTGGCCACCAGGTAGCCGAGCACGGCGCGCGCTTCGTCCACCCCGCCCAGCGCGATCAGCGCCTGCGCCGACTCCACCAGATCGCGCGGCCACACCAGGTGATACCCGCCACGTTCCTCGCCGCACATCCCCCACGGAATCGACAGGCTGGCGACCATGGCACCGAGGCTGGTTTTGTCGGCATGGGTCTTGATGACCTGCGCAGACCACGCCCATTGCGCGCACAGCGCATCGGGCAGATCGGGGGGTGGCCGGGTCACGCCGCAGCGGGCGTGCCAGGCCTGCCAGGCGGCAATCTGCGTGGTGCGGTGGGTGTCGAACGGCTGGGTGAGTGCGGCCCGCGCGAGCGTGGCGGCGGCCTGCTTGCTGGCGGCGAATCCCAGGGCCAGCGTGGCGCGTGGCGCGAGCCGGCCCATGAGCGCCACGTTGCCCGGGCCGGCGGATTCGAACTGCCACGCCATGCGGCCATGCGCGGCAAAATCCTGCCAGCCATCCGACGCGCCCACATGGCCGGCCGATCCGTTGACCCAGGCGTCTGTGGCGTCTGCGCCATGCGCCACCAGCGCCAGACCGAACGGCCCCCGCTCGGCCCACAGCACGCGGTCGCCGCGATAGTGTGTGGCCCAGGCGCGGTTGTCGTGCCCGGTGCCGCCCAGGTGCGGGGCCAGCAACACATACACGGCCAGCTCGGGCGCGGCGACCAGCGCCACGTCGATGAGCAGCACGTCACGCGCGGAATCGGGGCAGACGGAGAGCGTGAGCGTAAAACGCGGATGCCGGTGCGTGATCACCGGCAAGGGCACCCCCGGGGCGGGCACGTCGAAATCGTAGTGGGCGAGCCGCTTCACCTCGACCCAGAATCCCGCGCCGTCCGCCACGATGAATCCCAGGTCGCGAATCTGCGGAATGTCGATGCGGGGGAAATAGACTTCGTTGACGATGCCGTGGCCCAGCGTGAACCACACCCGCGACGAGCCGAGCGCGGTGCCGACCAGATCCTTGTCGCTGGAGGTCCAGGAAGGCGGAATGCCGGGCGCGCCGAATGCAGCGCCGTTAGGTTCGTGCATGGGTCTGTGCGGCTACGCCGCAAGCGTTCAGGAGGTGGCCTGAATTGTAGTCGCGTGCGCGTCGGCGGGCTCGGCGTGCAGGGCCAGCGCGTAGATGCGCTGCAGGTCGTCCTCGCTCACATCCACAAAGGTGTCGAGCTGGGACAGCGCATAGACCAGCGCGCTGTGCGGGATCATGCATTTTTCGGGATGGCCGGACACATCCACGGCGCAGACCTCTTCTGCCGGCCGCTCCCACCACGCCTGCGGATACCGCCGCCACGCGAAGGGCAGGTTGTAGACAACGGCCACGCCCAGCAGCACCAGCGCCCCGACCAGGATGGGGCCGGTGACGTAGGCGTAGCCCAGCGCATGAACGGCATCGCCGCCCACCACGGCAAACAGCGCCGACGCCCCGCCAGAAGGATGCAGGCAGCGCAGCAGATACATCACCACGATCGCCCCGCCCACGGCGCAGCCTGCTGCCAGCGCAGGATCGTGGCCCAGCCACCTCGCACACGTCACGCCCACCAGCGCCGAGGCCAGATGCCCGCCCAGCACCGGCCAGGGCTGCGAAACCGCGCCGTGCGGCATGGCAAACAGCAGCACCGCCGTCGAGCCCATCGACGCCGCCACCAGCAGGCCGCCGTGGCCGCCTATCCAGTGCTGGCTCACCACCGCCACCACCACGATGCCGATCAGCCCGCCCAGCCCGGAAATCCAGTGCTCGCGTTCGGAAACGGAATACGCCAGTTTGCGCACCATCTTCGGTCCCTCAGAACGCTTGAAGAAATCGTAGCGAGCCGCCCGAGCACAAGGCGGACGGCGCGCAGCGACGAGACATATCGAGCGGATAGGCGAGGAGCGAGCACCATCCAACGCGGTGATCGGGTCGCGCAGTCGATTTATTCATGCGTTCTCAGCCCGTGCTCCAGGCGCGCGGCCGCCGCATGCCGGCAATCTTGCAGGCCTGCTTCACATAACCGTAGGGAAACAGCTCGAACAGTTTCTTCTGCGCGTCGCGCCCGAAGCGTTCGGCCAGGTGCCTGATCACAAAGCGCGCGTCGGCAGCCACCTGGTGCTCGTCGAAGTAATCGCGCATGAAGCGGATCGCGTCCCAGTGAGTGTCGTCCAGCGTGAGGTTTTCCTCGGCAGCCAGCGCGCGGGCAATGTCTTCGTTCCAGTCTGCCGGCTCCACCAGATAACCTTCGGCGTCGCGTTCCGGCAACACGGCTTGCAGGACCATGTTCATGATGCGCTCCTTGTTCGTTGCAGTGGGAACTAGTCTACGTAGGCCTGTTATATTTGACTAACGATTATTTTTTGTATTTGACATCGGATTTATCGATATAAAACCATGGACACCGAACTCGCCCGCACCTTTCTGGCCGTGGCCGCCACCGGCAACTTTGTCGCCGCCGCCAGCCGGCTGTTCGTCACCCAGTCCACCGTGAGCGCGCGCATCCACAGCCTGGAAACCACGCTCGGCGCGCGCCTCTTCCAGCGCGGCCGCAACGGTGCCGAACTCACCCCTGCCGGCAAGCGCTTCCTGCGCCATGCCAAGCATCTGGTGCGCACCGTGGAACAGGCCCGTCACGACGTCGGCCTGCCGCAGGGCTATTCCGACGTGCTCACCCTGTCGGGCCGCATCGCGGTGTGGGAAGGCTTCTTGCCGCACTGGGTGGCGTGGATGCGCGAAGCCTCGCCGGAAACTTCGCTACGGCTGGAAATCGGCTTTGAAGCTGACATCATGCAAGGCCTCATCGAAGGCACCGTGGACATCGGCGTGATGTACACCCCCTCCGCACGCAGCGGCCTCGTCGTCGAAGCCCTGTTCGACGAAACCCTCATCCTCGTCACCAGCGACCGCACGCGCGGCTGGCCCGACCCCGGCTACATCCACGTCGACTGGGGCCCAGAATTCCACGCCCAGTTCAGTGAACACCACCCCGACGTCGCGCCCCCCGCCCTGGTCGCCAACATCGGCTGGCTCGGCGTGCAGCAACTGCTCGTCTACGGCGGCAGCGGCTATTTCCCCGTCCGCCTCGTGCGCCACCACCTCGAAGCCGGCCGCCTCTGGCGTGTGCCCGATTGCCCCGCGTTCAAGCTCCCCGCGTGGATGGTCTATCCGCGCGACAGCGACAACGCCACGCTGAAACATGCACTGGAAGGCTTGAGGGAGCTGGCTCGGGCGGAGCAGGCACAACAATGAGCTCGCGCCACAAACCGTTTAAATCGTTCGATTTGATTGAATCGAACGATTTTCCTACACTACAAGCATTCCATCCCAGTTGAGGCCCGGCCATGCTGACCTACACCGCTAACGAAGCCAAAACCCGTTTCGGCGAATTCCTCGACCGCGCACAGCGCGAACCCGTACGCGTGATGCGGCACGACCGAGTGGTAGGCGTTATGGTGAGCGCCGAGGATTACGAGGCGATGCGCGCCTATTACGCCGATCGTTTGCTGAAGACGATGGACGAAACAGCTCTGGCCGCGGAGAAAGCCGGGCTGACGCCCGAAAAACTGGAGCAGTTGCTCGCCGATGAGCGCTGAACGTACATGGCTTCGCGCGGGCCGGTGATTGTTATTGACACCAATGTATGGATCAGCGGCGTGCTGACTCGGTCGGGCATTCCCGCCCAGTTGCTTCGTCAGGTGGTTCGACAGGGTCATCCGGTGTTTTCACCAGACACTTTTGCAGAACTCGAGCAGCGCTTGTGGCTGCCCAAATTCGACCGCTATGTTTCGATGGAAGACCGGCGACGGCTGCTGCAAGAAATCAATGCGGTGGCAATCTGGATCGACATTCCTCCGAAAATGGCAGAACAGCATTTTTGCCGCGATGCGAATGACGACAAGTTCATTCGGGCGGCTCTCGCGGCCGGTGCGTCGCGGCTGGTAACAGGTGATAACGACTTGCTTTGTTTGCACCCGCTGGGCACGCTGCATATCCTGACACCACGCCAAGCGCTGGATGAGCTGGCTTGATCGAATGAACGAAGCCGAAACCCGACTCTTGCACATCGACTCCGCGCTGAAAGCGGTAGGCTGGAGCGTGATTGAGGGCAGCCGTATTCGGCCTGAATACCCCATCACCCGGGTCGCCTGGAAGGTGCAAACAAACGCGGCAAAGCCTTAAGCGCAGATTACGTGCTGGAGTACCGCAACACCAAGCTGGCAGTGGTGGAGGCGAAAGCCTGGGACAAGCCACTGACCGAGGGGGTGGCGCAAGCCAAGGATTACGCCGGCAAATTGAAGATGCGCTTTATCTGTGCCAGCAACTGGCAGGGCATCTATGGCATCGACATGGATATGACTTCGTGAAGGCGCACCACCATTTCAGCGACCCGGAATGGGATGGCGAGCCGATCGAACCGAAGCTGAAAATCAGTATCCCCAGGTCACAGACTCCGCCCCCCCCTCAGCGCACGCGAACCCTCAAAAAACCTCACCCCGGCTTCACCGCCACCATGTCAATCAGCGCCGACATGCCGTGATGGTGCGCGCCTTCGCTGATGTGCGATTCGTGTTCGGCCAGGTGCTGGATTTGCCAGTCGCCGAACCAGCGGCGCAAATCCGTTTCCACGTACATGTTGGCGGGATTGGACGGGCCGCCGGTGGCGAACTCGATCTGTTTGGGCGTGTAGCCCTGCAGGATGAGGGTGCCGCCGGGCTTGAGGGTGCGGCGGATGCCTTCGATGATGCGTTCGCGTTCGGGCGGCGGGGCAAACTGGATGAAGATGGCGACGACGATGTCGTAGGCGGCTTCGGGCCAGCTCCAGTTCAATACGTCGGCCTGTTCAAATGCCACCTGCACGCCGCGCTCGGCGGCGAGTTTTGCCGCCTTGGCGAGTGCGGCGGGCGAGAAGTCGATGGCGTGAACGTGCAGGCCCTGCTGGGCCAGCCATACGCCGTTGCGGCCTTCACCGTCGGCAATCGCCAGCGCGGTCTGGCCGGGTTTCAGGTGCTGCGTCTGGCTGGCAAGGAAGACGTTGGGCGCGGTGCCGAAGACGTATTCCTCGGTGGCGTAGCGCGTGTTCCAGAACTCGAAGCTCATGCGGGTCTCACCTGGCGTTGGCGGCGAGCAGGCGTTCAAGTTGCGCGGCGGGCACCATGCCGGGCACGCGCACGCCGTTGGCAAAGAAAATGGTGGGCGTGCCGCCTACGCCGAGCTTGTTGCCGAGCGCCACGGTGGCATCGACCGGGTTGGCGCACTTACCGTCGTTACCGGGCACGCTGCCCTTGGTGATGTAGTCATCCCAGGCCTTGTTGCGGTCGGATGCGCACCAGATCTGCCTGGAGGTTTGCACGGCTTTGGGGTGCAGGCCTTCGATGGGATAGAGGAAGGTGTAGACGGTGATGTTGTCGACCTTGGCCAGTTCGGCTTCAAATTTTCGGCAGAAGGGGCAGTCCACGTCAGAGAACACGACCAGCTTGCGTTCGCCCTTGCCCTTCACGGATTTGATGGCGTTGTTGAGGGGGAAAACTTTCCAGTCCACGGCCTGCAATTTGGCGAGCCGGTCCTGGGTGAGGTTGCGGCGGGTCTTGAGGTCGATCACGTCGCCGGCAAACACGTACTGGCCTTTGGCGTCCATGTAGACCAGCTGGCCGTCGAGGTAAACCTCGAACAGGCCGCTGTAGGGCGTTTTCTTGACCGAGCTGATCTGCGCACCGGGGAAGCGCTCGGTGAGCGCCTTGCGCACGACCGCTTCGCTGGCCTGTGCGCCGGTTGCCATCATCATGCCCAGGGCCAGCGCCATGCCCGCCCAACGTGTCATCCGATTCATTTACTGCTCCAGGTTTAATTGATAAAGATTCAGGACATTGCTTCCCGCACCAGCGCCGCTTTCAATGGCGCAAGGCGGTCGACGACCGACATGCCGGCGTTGCGCGGCCAGCCGGCACGCGCATCCGCAAACAGATGATGCAGGCCGTGTGTGACAGCCTGCATGCGCGCGACGGGTTCGGCGCGCAGGCGGGCATATTGCGCCAGCACGCGCGCGTCGCCGGGATGCGCGCGACGGTGGTCGGCCAGCACCGCAACCAGCGCCTGTGCATCGCCCAGGCCCAGGTTCACGCCCTGCCCCGCCAGCGGATGCACGCCGTGCCCGGCATCGCCCACCAGCGCCACACCGGGCGCAATCAGCGATTCCACCCGCATCAGCCGCAGCGGAAACGCAGCCGCCGGTGTGAGGGCAACGAGTTCGCCCAGGGTGTCGTGCCCGGCTGCGCGCACGCGCTCGGCCAGTTCTGCCGGCGCGCACGCGGTCAGTGTCTCCGCATGTGCCGGCGAAGTTGACCAGACCATGGACATGCGGGTTCCGGGCAGGGGCAAAAATGCCAGCACGTCGCCGCCCATGAACCACTGGTGGGCGGTGCCCCGGTGCGGCCGGGCGCAATCGAAATTGGCGACCACGCCGCTTTGTTCGTAGGGCTGGGCAGTGGACGCGATGCCGGCCCATTCGCGGACGCGCGACTGGGCACCGTCGGCGGCGATGACCAACTGCGCGGCCAGCACCTGGCCATCAGCGAGGGTGATGTGGGTATCGAGGCCATCGCGCACCAGGGCGGTGATATCGGCGGGACAATGCAGGACCACGTCGCCCCGGTCGGCCAGGGTGTCCCATAGCGCCTGCTGCAGGCGGCCGCTTTCCAGGATGAACGCCAGTTGCGCGGTGCCCGCTGCATAGGCATCGAGCCGCAGATGGCCGCCGGCGTCGCCGGCCACATCCATGCGAAACACCGGCTGCACGCGCGCTGCATCGAGGCGGCCCCATGCGCCGAGTTCGGCCAGCCAGCGCTGGTTGGCGGGGGTGAGGGCGTAGATGCGCGTGTCCCAGATGTCGCCCGGCGGGCGGGGAACGGCGCGTTCGACCAGCGCCACGCGCAGCCCCTGACGCGCCAGCGCGAGTGCGGTGGCCGCACCCACCAGCCCGGCCCCGACGACAACGGCCTGATAGCGTTGCACACTCATCCGCGCGCCCCGAACATCATGCGGCGCGCGACAAAACTTTTCAGCGGCGGCAGCGCTTCCAGCGCCAGCAGTCCCAAGCCGCGCGCGTGGCGCAGCGGCGCAAAGTCGTTGGAAAACGTGCGCACGAGAAAATCGGTGAAGCCCAGTCCGCCCGCCACATCGGCCCGCCGGCCGCGCGCATAGGCGGCGAGCATGGCGGCGTCGCCGATGGCGGCGGGCGGCACGTCGGCGCACGCCAGCGCCAGCTCGAAGGCATCGCGCAGGCCCAGGTTGAACCCCTGCCCGGCCACCGGGTGCAGGGTTTGCGCGGCGTTGCCGATGCGCACCACGCGTGCGCCGGCTTCACTGCCGGTGTAGCTCATGGTGAGCGGAAACGCCTTGCGCGGGCCCACCTCCAGAAACCGCCCCTGGCGGCCGCCAAAGTGGGTCTGGAGCGCGTCGAGGAAGGCACGGTCGTCGAGTGCGCGCAGGTGCTCGGCCACGTCGGGACGTGCCGTCCACACCAGGCCGTAGCGGTCGTGTTTAGGCAGGAGTGCGACCGGGCCGTCGGGAGTGAAACGCTCGTAAGCCTGGTGGGCATGCGGTCGTTCGGTGCGCACGTCGCACACCAGCGCCATCTGCGCGTAGTCACGGTGGAATTTGGGTGTGGGTGCCGCGAGGCTGCGGCCGCCATCAGCCACCACGGCCAGTGCAGTTCGACGCTCGCCCGCCGGGGTGGTGATCACGGCGGCGTCGCTGCCGGCCTGCACGGCCTCGACCGCCACGCCGTATTCCACCGGCACGCCGGCGTCAGTCAGCGCCTCTTTGAGCGCAGCGGTGAGCGTGGCGTAGGACAGCACATAGCCCAGCGCGGGCACGTCGAGTTCGGCGGCGTCGAGCCGGGCCACGCCCAGCGCGCCGCGCTGCGAGATGTGGATGCGGGTGATGGGCGTGACGCCGGCGAGCCGGTGCCACACGCCCAGCCGCGACAGGATGAGCTGTGCACCGTGCGACAGCGCCAGGGTGCGGCCGTCGCCGGGCGCGTCTTCCGGGCCGGCTTCGAGCACGCGCACCGGCAGGTGCTGCTGCGCGAGCGCGAGCGCGCATACCGCGCCCACCGGCCCGGCCCCGACGACGAGCGGGGTCAGCCCTGCATCCATGCTTCGATCTCGGTCACGGTCTTGGGCGGTGAAGTCAGCACTTCGCAGCCACTTGCGGTGACGGCCACATCGTCCTCGATGCGGATGCCGATGTTGTGGAACGCGGCCGGCACGTCGTCGGCCGGGCGGATGTAGAGGCCGGGTTCGACGGTGAGCACATTGCCTGGCGCAAGCAGCCGCCAGTCGCCGTCGCGCTTGTATTCGCCGGCGTCGTGCACGTCCAGCCCCAGCCAGTGGCCGGTGCGGTGCATGTAGAAACGGTTGAACGCATTCGATTCGATGAGGCCGTCGACTTCGCCCTTGAGCAGGCCCAGGTCGACCATGCCCTGTGTGAGCACGCGCACCGCCGCATCGTGCGGCGCGATCCAGGTTGCGCCGGGACGCACGGCGGCGATGGCGGCGGCCTGCGCGGCGAGCACGACTTCGTAGGCGTCTTTCTGTGCCGCAGTAAACCTGCCGTTGACCGGGAAGGTGCGGGTGATGTCGGAGGCGTAGCCGTCGAGTTCGCAGCCGGCGTCGATGAGCAGCAGGTCGCCGTCGCACAATGCGTCGCGGTTGGTGACGTAGTGCAGCACGCAGGCGTTGCCGCCGCCGGCGACGATGCTGGTGTAGGCCGGGGCCTGCGCGCCACCGGCGTAGAAGGTGTGCAGCAATTCGGCTTCGACCTCGTATTCGCGGCGGCCCGGCCGGGTGACGCGCATGGCGCGGCGATGCGCCTCGGTGGCGATGGCGGCCGAGCGCCGCATCACGTCGAGCTCGTGCGCGTCCTTGACGAGCCGGAGTTCGTCCAGGCAGGTGCGCACATCCAATAATTCAGCCGGCGCGGCGATGCCCTGCCGGGCACGGCCGCGCACCGCGTTCAGCCAACCAACCATGCGGGTGTCCCAGGCCGGGTTGTCGCCGATGGCCCAGGCCAGCCGCGCCCTGTTGCCCAGCAGATCGGGCAGGCGCGCATCGAGTTCGGCGATGGAATGCGCCTCGTCGAAGCCGAAGGCGGTTTGCGCCGCCGCCGGGCCGTAGCGGAAGCCGTCCCAGATTTCGCGCGTCTCGTCCTTGTCGCGGCAGAACAGGATCGCGCGCGGGCTCGCGCCACCCACCACGACCAGCACGGCCTCCGGCTCGACAAAGCCGGTGAGGTGGTAGAAGTAGCTGTCGAAGCGGTAGGGATAGTGGGTGTCGCGGTTGCGCGCGGCTTCGGGCGCAGTGGCGATCACCGCCACGCCGTCGCCCAGCCAGTCGGCGAGGCGGGCACGACGCGCGGCATGGGGCGCGAGATTGGGCAGGGTGGCATCAGGCATGGGAGAGGCTTTCGTCGAGTTGCCGCAGGCGTTCGGGGGTTCCTACATCGACCCAGCGGCCGGTGAAATGTTCGCCCGAAATCCGCCCGGCGTCGATGGCCAGGCGCAGCAGGGGCGCAAGCGGCGCACGCTCGCCCGCCGGCGTGGTGTCGAACAGGCTGCGATGGTAGACGCCGATGCCCGAGAACGTGTAGCGGAACGGGTGCGGGGTGAGCGGCGTATCGCCATTCTTCACGCGCCCCTGGTCCAGCACGAAATCACCCTTGCAGTGGTGGGCCGGGTTGTCGACCAGCACCAGATGGGCGCGATCGCCGGTGGCCGACAGCCGCGCGCGGGGCGCATCGACCCGGGCAAAATCATAGGGGCACCAGATGTCGCCGTTGACCACCACGAAGGTTTCGCAGCCGATGAGCGGCAGGGCGGTGGCGATGCCGCCCGCCGTTTCCAGCGCGCTGATCTCGCGCGAATAATCGATGCGCACGCCGAATGCCGAGCCGTTGCCCAGCGCCGCCTCGATCAGGTGTCCCAGATGCGCGTGGTTGATCACGATGTGGGTATAGCCCGCGTCACGCAGCCGTTCGATATGCCACACGATCAGCGGCTTTCCCCCCACCGAAAGCATGGGCTTGGGCGTATGGTCGGTGAGCGGCCGCATGCGCTCGCCCCGGCCGGCAGCAAGGATCATGGCAGTTCTGGGAGCGGAAGCGGGCATCTGATCAAGGGTGAACGGGCGTGAAATGGGGGCCGGACGCGTAGCCGGCACAGCCTGCATGGTAAACGAAACGCGGCGGCCCCCACGCTGGACAAGCTATGGACAGGTCTGCGAAACTTCCGCAAGTTGTCCTGCCGGAGCCAGCCATGTCCCTGAGCCAAGTCGTCTATACCAGCGTGCTGGCCAACCAGCATGGTCTGGACGCCGTCACATCCATTGTCCGCTCGGCGCGGGCCAAGAACCCCAAACTCAACGTAACCGGTCTGCTGCTGTTCGACGGCACGCATTTTTGCCAGTACCTGGAAGGACCGGCCGCCAATGTGGCCTGGCTGCTGGAACGCATCCGCAGCGACGCGCGACACGCCCACTTCACGGTGCGTCATCAGGCCGAGGGCATCGCCCAGCGTCTGTTTCCGAACTGGAACATTGCCTATTCGGACAACATCGGCGCGGATATTTCTACCCTGTTCGAACCGGCTCGCAGCAAGTCGTCCTCGCTGGACACCCTGCGCGGTCTGGTGAGCTCGCTGTCGCTGCAAACCGCCTGACTCAGAAGGTATATCCCACCTTCACCTCGCGCTGCTCCAGCCCGTCGAGCAGATACAGCATCGGCTTCAGTTCGTCGTAGCGCTCACAGACGCGGCGCAGGTAGTGCATAACCAGCGGCATGTCCTTCAGATAACCGTCCTTGCCGTCACGGTGATACAGACGGGCAAAGATGCCGAGCACCTTGATGTGGCGCTGCGCGCCCATCCATTCGAAATCCCGCCAGAATTCGCCGAAATCCGCCCGTACCGGCAGGTGTGCGGCGCGGGCCTTCTCCCAGTAGCGGATCACCCAGTCGAGCTGCTGTTCCTCGTCCCACTGGATGTAGGCGTCGCGGTAGATCGAGGCGAGGTCGTAAGTGATGGGACCGTAGACGGCGTCCTGGAAGTCGAGGATGCCGGGATTGGGGTCGGTCACCATGAGATTGCGCGAGTGCCAGTCGCGATGCACGTAGACCTGCGGCTGGGCGAGGACATTGGCCAGGATGCGCTCGAACACGGTATCGAGCAGGCTCTGCTGCTGCGCGTCGAGTTCAACCCCCAGATGCCTGCCCACATACCATTCGGGGAACAGCCCCAGTTCACGCGCCAGCAGGGCACGGTCGTATTCGGGCAGCACGCCGGGCCGGCTGGTCTGCTGGATGCGGATGAGGGCGTCGTTCGCATCGAGATACAGCTCGCGCGCACGTGCCGGCCCGGCAGCGGGGTTGGTGAGGGCCGCCAGATAGGTGGTGTTGCCCAGGTCGGTCAGCAGCAAAAAGCCCTGCTCCAGGTCTTGCCCCAGCACCTGCGGCACATGCACCCCGGCGTCGCCGAACAGGCGGGCAACCGCCACGAACGGCCGACAGTCTTCGTGCGCCGGGGGGGCGTCCATCACGATATAATCGCGACCTTTGGCACCGCCCTGGTTCAGGCTGGCGCGGAAATACCGGCGAAAGCTGGCGTCGGCGGAGGCAGGCTGGATGTCCAGTGTGTCCACCCCCAGTTGGGACGCCGCCCAGTTTTGCAAAACCTGCACTCGATCCACGGCACGATCTCCGAATAACCCTAAACCATCGGATTTTACCCTCTTGTCCACCTTGCCCGGCCTTGCATTCGTCGTGCTGCTGCTCTCTTCGTGGGGTGCCGCAGCGCAGGGGATCGCACTGAAAAAGGACGTGGAGCTGCGCGGCTCGGCGGCAGCCGGCAAGGACGGTCCCCTGTTCCTCACGGCAGACAAGATCGAATCGACCGCGCCCGACGTGGTCGAAGCCAGCGGCAAGGTCGAAGCCCGGCAGAACGGCATGAATTTCTACGCCAACTGGCTGCGCTACGACACCACGCTCAACAGCCTGGATGCGCGCGGCCAGGTCCGGGTGGAAGAATCGATGCTGCAGGTGCAGGGTGAATCGCTGAAACTCAATCTGGCTACCTACGCCGGCGAAATGATCAAGCCGGTGTACCAGTTGCCGGCCCGGCAAAGCCGGGGTGCAGCCGAACGCATCGATTTCATCGACCGCGAGCGTTTCCAGATGGACGACGCCACCTACACCACCTGTCCGGTCGACAACGACGACTGGTTCCTGAAAGTGGATTCGCTCGACATCGACCAGGGCCGCAACGTGGGTACCGCGCGCAATGCCTCACTGCGCTTCCTGGGCGTGCCCATCCTCTACACGCCGTGGATGGACTTTGCGCTCAACGACGAACGCAAATCCGGCGTGCTGGCTCCCACCTTCGGCACCACCGAGCGCAGCGGCCTGGACATTCTGGTGCCCTATTACCTCAACCTCGCCCCCAACTACGACGCCACGCTTTACCCCCGCCTGCTGTCCAAGCGCGGCGTGCAACTGGGCGCAGAGGTCCGCTACCTGCTGCCCGACCTGGCCGGCGAAAACCGCTTCGAGTACCTGCCCGACGACAACCAGGCCAAGCGTTCACGCTGGAGCGTGGCACTCAAGAATGAATACCGCATCAGCGACCGCACGCAGGCGGGCATGAATTTCAACCGGGTATCGGACGACGATTATTTCCGCGACCTCTCCAACCTCATCGCCACCACGTCTCAGACACACGTCTCGCAGGAAGCCTGGCTCACCACGCGGCGCGAGCACTGGCAGGCCGAGTTGCGCGCCCAGAGTTTTCAGACCCTGCAGGACTCCACTGCCGCCCCCGTGGAAGAGCCCTACGACCGTCTGCCCCAGGCGCGCCTCGGCATGGCCTACACCCTGCCCTACGGCATGGAGTTCCGGCTCGACGCCGAAGCCACGCATTTCGCACACAGCACCAAGACCGAGGGCACCCGTGCCCTGGCCTACCCCACGCTGCGCCTGCCGCTCACCAATTCGTTCGGTTTCCTCACGCCGCAGATCGGCTGGCACAGCAGCTACTACGCGCTGGACAGCAGCGCCCCGGAAGAGCGTATTTCCCGCAACCTGCCCATCTTCAGTCTCGACAGCGGCGTAACCTTCGAACGCCCATTCGAATTTGGCGGCGACAGCTTCACCCAGACCCTGGAGCCGCGTGCCTACTATGTCTACGCGCCCTTCCGCGACCAGACCGACATTCCCATCTTCGACACGGCGCAGCTCGACTTCAGCTACGCGCAGATGTTCACCGAAAACCAGTTCATCGGCGGTGACCGCATCAACGACGCCAACCAGCTGACGCTTGCCGTCACCAGCCGTTTCGTCGAGACCGACTCCGGACTGGAACGGCTCCAGGTCACGCTGGGACAACGCTATTACTTCAGTTCGCAGCAAGTCACGCTGCCGGGTGTTGCACCGCGCACCACCAATGCCACCGATCTGCTCGCCGCCGTGGGCGGACAAATCACCCGCGACTGGCGCGTCGACACGGCCTGGCAACTGGATACCGAAAGCGGCACCACCATCCGCCAGAACATCGGCGCATCGTATCGCCCCACCCCCGGTCGCACGCTCAACCTCAGCTACCGCTTCATCGACCAGACCACCGAGCAGGTCGACTTTTCCGGCCAGTGGCCGCTTGCCCCGCGCTGGTACGGCATGTTCCGCTACAACTACTCGATGCGCGACAACAAGCTGGTCGAGGGACTGGCGGGGCTTGAATACAATGGCGGGTGCTGGGCCATTCGCGGCGTGTTCCAGCGACTGGCCACCAAAGAAGACCAGTCCACCGACGCGCTGTTCTTCCAGCTTGAATTGAACGGCATGGGCCGGATCGGCTCCAACCCGCTCGACGTTTTGAAACTGAGTGTTCCCGGATACAGGCCTAGCAATGAACTCACACCTCTCCCCTGATTGGCGTCGTCCGCTGCGGATGCTGACGCTGGCGGCCCTTGCCCTGTTTACCCTGCCCGGCCATGCGGCCGTCACCGCGCTCGACCACATCGTCGCGGTCGTCAACGACGAGGTCATCACCCGCCAGGAGCTCGACCGCCGCTATCAGGAAGTGGCGCGCAACCTGGCGCGCCAGAACACGCCGCTGCCGCCCCGCAGCGTGCTCGAAAAACAGCTGCTCGAACGCATGGTGACCGAACTGGCGCTGCAGCAGCACGCCCGCAGCACCGGCGTACGTGTCGACCCGGCCCAGGTCGAACGCGCGCTCCAGCGCATCGCCGCGCAGAACAAGCTCGACCTCCCCGGCCTGCAGGCGGCGCTGGCGCAACAGGGCCAGAGCCTCGAAGCCATGCGCGCCACCATCCGCAACGAAATCCTGGTGGCACGCGCACGCGAGCGCGACGTGGATAACCGGCTCTCGATCTCCGACGCCGAAATCGAAGGCTATCTGCAAACCCAGGCGCAGCAGGGCACCGAAACCGAATACAACTTTGCGCACATTCTCATCACAGTTCCCGAGAACGCCTCGCCCGAAATCATCCAGACACGCCGCGCACGCGCCGAAGAAGTCATCGATCAACTGGCCAAGGGCGCAGACTTCGGCCAGTTGTCCGCCAGCTATTCCGATGCACCCAACGCCCTGCAGGGCGGTGCGTTCGGCTGGCGCGAGGCCGGCAAGATCCCGTCGCTGTTTGCCGATGCACTCAAGCCGCTCAAACCCGGCGAGGTAGCCCCCCTGCTCAAGAGCAGCAATGGCTTCCACATCCTCAAGCTCAACGACAAGCGCGGCCTCGACGCCACGCTCAGCGTGACGCAGACCCACGCCCGCCACATCCTCATCAAGACCAACGAGATCACGTCCGAATCCGACGCCCGCAACCGTCTGGTGCAGCTCAAGGAGCGCATCGACAACGGCAGCAAGTTCGACGAACTGGCCCGTCTGCATTCGGAGGACGCCAGCGCCTCCAAGGGCGGCGACCTGGGCTGGCTGAACCCGGGCGACACCGTACCGGATTTCGAGAAGGCGATGAATGCCTTGAAGCCCGGCCAGGTGAGCGAGCCGATCCAGTCGCCCTTTGGCTGGCACCTGATCCAGGTGCTGGAACGCCGCGATCAGGACGTGACGCAGGAACGCCAGAAGTTGCTCGCGCGCCAGGCCATCCGCGAACGCAAGGGCGAGGAAGCCTTCCAGGACTGGGTGCGCCAGATCCGTGACTCGGCCTATGTCGAGCTGCGTCCGATTGACTAAGGCCCTGCCCGTCATTGCGCTGACGGCCGGCGAACCCGCCGGCATCGGGCCCGACCTCGCCGTCGCGCTGTCGCAGCGAACCCTGCCCTGCCACCTCACCGTGCTCGGCGACGCCGAGGTACTGGCCGCGCGGGCTTCGCGGCTCGGCATCGCAGTCACGCTCGACACCGGCGAAGCCATCCCGCCGCATCGCCCCGGCCACCTGCACGTCCGCCATATTCCCGTTGCCACGCCGGTCACCCCCGGCGTGCTCGACCCGCACAACAGCGCGCACGTGCTGGCGCTCCTGGACGCTGCACTCGCCGGTTGCATGAACGGCGCGTATCACGCCATGGTCACCGCACCGGTCCACAAGGGCGTGATCAACGATGCCGGCTTCACCTTCACCGGCCACACCGAGTACCTCGCCGACCACAGCGGCACGCCGCGCGTGGTAATGATGCTCGCCGGCGGCGGCCTGCGCGTGGCGCTCGCCACCACCCACTTGCCCTTGCGCGACGTGGCCGACGCCATCACGCCGGCCCTGCTGGTCGAGGTCATCCGTATCCTCGACGCCGATCTGAAATCGAAATTCGGCATTGCCCAGCCGCGCATCGCGGTTGCCGGCCTTAACCCGCACGCCGGTGAATCCGGCCACCTCGGCCGTGAGGAAATCGAAGTGATCGAACCCGTGCTCGACTTCCTGCGCGGCGAAGGGCTCACGCTGATTGGCCCGCTGCCCGCCGACACCCTGTTCTCACGCATCCGCCAGGAGCCCGTCGACGCCGTGCTCGCCATGTACCACGACCAGGGCCTGCCCGTACTCAAGTACGCCAGCTTCGGCGAAGGTGTGAACGTCACCCTGGGCCTGCCATTCATCCGCACCTCCGTCGACCACGGCACCGCGCTCGACCTCGCCGGCACCGGCCGCGCGGAAGCCGGCAGTTTGATTGCGGCAATCGAAATGGCGCTGGAGATGGTAAACGGCAAGCGGTGAGCGGCAAGCAGAAAACCTCGCCCACGCCCCACTTACCGTTTACTGCTTTCCGTTCACCCAATGCACATCCCCCGCAAGCGCTTCGGCCAGAACTTCCTCGTCGACGACGGCATCATCCACGCAATCGTCAACGCCATCCGGCCGCAGCCGGGTGAAACCGTCGTTGAGATCGGCCCCGGCCTGGGCGCGCTCACGCGGCCCCTGCTCGAACGCCTGCCGCACCTGCACGTCGTCGAACTCGACCGCGACATCGTCGCGCGCCTGCAAAAGACCTGGCCGGCGGAGCGCCTCACCATCCATTCCGGCGACGCGCTGAAATTCGACTTCGCCACCCTGGGCTGCGACCTGCGCGTCGTCGGCAACCTGCCATACAACATCTCCAGCCCGCTGCTGTTCCACCTGATGACGTTCGCGCCGCAGATCCGCGACATGACTTTCATGCTGCAGAAGGAGGTCGTCGAACGCATGGTCGCCGCGCCGGCCACGTCCGACTACGGCCGCCTGTCGGTCATGCTGCAGCGGCGATTCCACATGGAATGGCTGCTCGACGTGCCACCCGCCGCCTTCGACCCGCCGCCCAAGGTCGATTCCGCCGTGGTGCGCCTCATTCCCAAGACGCCCGCCGAGATCGTCCCGCTCGACGACACCCTGTTCGCGCGCGTCGTTGCCACTGCCTTCTCGCAGCGCCGCAAGACGTTGCGCAACACCCTGGGCGGATTGCTGAAGCTAGAGGATTTCGCGGCGCTGGGGATCGATGCGGGCCTGCGTGCGGAGGCGCTGCCGCTGGGGGATTACGAGCGGATCACCCGCCACCTGATGCAGGCCTGAGGATTAGGCCTGCATCAGGTGCTCGCCCCCGCCCGCGTCCACCCCGCCGTTCCCTTCTGGATGAACTCGATTGGATAGCCGTCCGGGTCCTCGATGAAGGCGATGACGGTGCTGCCGTGCGACATCGGCCCGGCCGGGCGCAGCACCTTGCAGCCTTGCGCGGCGGCAGCATCGACCGCGCCGTGGATGTCGTCCACCTCCAGCGCGATGTGGCCGTAGCCGGTGCCGCGCTCGTATTCGGCCACGCCCCAGTTGTAGGTGAGCTCGAGCACGGATGCCTTGTCTTCGGTGTCGTAGCCGACAAAGGCCAGCGTGAACTTGCCACCGGGGTAGTCCTTGCGGCGCAGCAGTTTCATGCCGAGCACCTGGGTATAGAAGTCGATGGAGCGGTCGAGGTCGCCGACACGCAGCATGGTATGAAGCAGTCTCATCGGATGTCCTTATCCTGGTCCAAACTTGAAGCGTATACACCGAGAGGTAAGGGAGGGAGGGGAGTACTGCTTTTCCTCCCTTGCCTCTCTTACCTCCCTGTGCAATTCATATCTCACCCACCCGCCCATCCGCTAAATCCGGAACAGGCTGTCACCCACCCTGCGCAGTTCAGCGCGTCGGGCCAGCGCGTCCGGGCACAGCGCCGCCACCTGGGCCCAGAAGCGCGGCGAATGGTCGAGGTGGACGAGGTGCGCCAGTTCGTGGGCGGCGACGTAGTCGATGAGCGCGAGCGGGGCCTGCGCGAGCCGCCAGTTGAGGCGGATGTGACCACGCCGGGTACAGCTGCCCCACTGGGTGCGGGCATCCGACAATGCAAAGCAGGACGGGGCGCGGCCCAGTTTTCGGGCCAGCCGCTGCACACGCCAGGCCAGCAGGCGCTCGGCGCGTTCAAACAGCCATTCACGCGCGAGGGCGTGCGGATCGGCACCTGGTTCGGCATAGAGGTGCAGCACCCGGCCATGGCGGCGAATCTCCGGAAACAGCGCAGGATGCAGTTCCAGCCTGAGCGTCTGCCCCAGATAGCACACGGTCATTTCGCGCGCGGCCACCTCGCGCGGCGCACGCGCCTGCATCTTGTGCCAGGCCCGTGCCAGCCAATCGTGCTGGCGCAAGACATAGCTTTCGATTTCGTCGCGCGGTGTCCACACCGGCGCATGGATGCGCACTTCCTGCGCGGTGACGGTCAGACCCAGCGTGCGGCGACGCCGGGAACGGCGCAGCTGATAGGGGACGGCGGCGGTGCCGAGTTGCAGCAGGCCGCTATTGGCGCGCGGCAGCAGGGGGCAGCCTCGTCATTTCGGTTTCGATCCAGGCCTCGACGGCACGCGTGAGTTCGGCGGCGCTCTTGCCGCTGCTGTCGATCACCGGACCGATGCGCACAGTGACCATGCCGGGACGTTTGATGAAGGCATTCTTGGGCCAGACCTCGCCGGCATTGTGTGCCACCGGCACCACCGGCGCGCCGGTTTCCGCCGCCAGCCAGCCGCCGCCGATGCCGTACTTGCCTTTTTCGCCCGGTGCCACGCGCGTGCCTTCGGGAAACACCAGCACCCAGAATCCGGCTGCGAGCTTTTCGCGCCCCTGCGCCACGATCTGTTTCAGCGCCTCACGCCCGGCGCTGCGGTCGATGGCGATGGGGTTGAGCAGGCGAAAGCCCCAGCCGAAAAACGGCACTTTCAGCAGTTCCTGCTTGATGACGGGCGACACTGGTGGAAACAGGCAGAGAAACGCCACCGTCTCCCACGCCGACTGGTGCTTGGCGAGGATGATGGCGGGCGTGTCCGGCAGATGTTCGCGGCCTTCGACCACATAGCGAATGCCCAGCACGGCTCGCGCCAGCCAGATCAGCGCGTGGTTGTAGCGGGTGATGATGCGGTAGCGCGTGTGTGCCGAAAACGGAAAGGTGAAGAGCGCCACCACGCTGAAAAAAATGGTGAGCACCGTCTGCAACAGTGCGAACAACACCGAGCGAACCAGATTCATGCGGCAGCCAGCAGGTGTTCAACCGCTGCGGCCAGATCATCGAACACCGGCGTGTCCTTTGGCAGGCCGCCGGCTGCCAGCGTGCGCTCGCCCTTGCCGGTTTTGACCAGCAGCGGACGCGCGCCCACGCTCACGGCCGCCTGCAGGTCACGCAAAGAATCGCCCACCGACGGCACGCCCTCAAGGTCGCGGCCGAAGCGCGCGGCAATCTCGTGCAGCATCCCGGCGCGGGGTTTGCGGCATTCGCAGTTCATCTCGGCCGAATGCGGGCAGTAGAACACTGCCTCGATGCGCCCACCCACTTGCGCCACCGCCTTGTGCATCTTGGCGTGTATGGCGTTGAGCGTGGCCATCTCGAACAGCCCGCGCGCAAGGCCCGACTGATTGGTCGCCACCACCACCCGCCAGCCCTCACGCGTGAGCCGTGCAATCGCCTCCAGGCTGCCGGGGATCGGCTTCCATTCGTCCGGCGACTTGATGAACTGGTCGGAGTCGTGATTGATGACGCCGTCGCGGTCGAGGATGATGAGCTTCATGGCCGGAAGTTTACGCCGCCAGCCGCGACAAGTCCGCCACCCGGTTCATGGTGCGGTGCAACTGGTTGAGCAGCGCGAGGCGGTTGGCTTTCAGGGCGGGATCGTCGGCGTTCACCATCACGGTGTCGAAAAAGGCATCGACCGGGGCCTTGAGCGCGGCGAGTTTTTGCAGCGAGGCGGTGTAGTCGCCGGATTCGAAGGCGGCGTCGGCCTGGGGGGCGATTTCGCCCAGCGCGGCGAACAGGGCTTTCTCCGCGGCTTCGACGAAACACGCCGGGTCGGCCTGCGCCCCCACCTCGCCCTCGGCCTTCTTGAGGATGTTGCCGACGCGCTTGTTGGCGGCGGCGAGACTGGGAGCCTCGGATAGCTTGGCGAATTCGCTCACTGCGCGGCAGCGTTGAACGACTTCATGCAGGGGCGGCAGGTTGGCAAACACCGCCGCAACGGTTTCGCCTCCGAATATTGGAGCCAACTGGTTGGCGTTGCGCTCGTAGATGAAAAGCTTCACCTCCTCTGCGACGTTGCCTGCCAGCACGCCTGTCGGAAACACCGTCAGTGCGTATTCGATCAGATCATCCAGCTCGATGCGCAGGCCCCCCTTGTCCGTGGCGAACATCGCCCCAAGCAACTGGAAGGACTTGATGACCGACAGGGCATGACGGCGTAACGCAAACGGATCCTTGTCGCCGGTTGGCCTGAGCCCGATACCCCAGATGCCGACCAGCGTTTCCATGCGATCCGCGATCTGCAGGACTTCGCTGACAAGGTTGGAGACGGTTTCCGTCTCGTCACGGCGCACCAGATACTGGTCCGCAATGGCCTGCGCGACACGCTCGTCTTCGCCATCGTGTCGTGCGTAGTAGCCCCCCATCACACCTTGCAGCTCCGGGAACTCGCCGACCATGTCGGTCAACAGGTCGGCCTTGGCCAGCTGTGCGGCGCGATCAGCCAGATCAACATCGGCATCGACCAGGTCCGCGACCCAACGCGCAATCGCCCGCACCCGTTCGATCCGCTCGCCCTGCGTGCCCAGCTTGTTGTGATACACCACCTTCGCCAGTCCCGGCACGCGGTCCGCCAGTTTTTTCTTGCGATCCTGATCAAAGAAAAACTTGGCGTCAGCCAGACGCGGGCGCACCACGCGCTCGTTACCCTGGATCACAGCGGATGCATCCGCCGGCGCGATGTTGGAGACGATGAGGAATTTGTTTGTGAGCTTGCCCGCAGCATCCAGCAACGGGAAGTATTTCTGGTTCGCCTTCATGGTGAGGATGAGGCATTCCTGCGGCACATCGAGGAAAGCTGCCTCGAACTGGCCAAGCAGCACGTTCGGCTTTTCGACCAGCGCCGTGACTTCGTCCAGCAGCGCATCGTCGTCCACAGGCGCAAGGCCAAGCGGTGCAGCGGCGGCCTGCAGTTGCCGCACGATCTCGGCGCGGCGCTCGGCAAAGCTGGCGAGCACCGCGCCCTCGTCGGCGAGTTGCGCGGTGTAGCTGTCGGCGTCGCGCAGGGTGATTGTCGGCTGCTTCGTTTCGAAACGGTGCCCCTGGGTGGTGCGGCCGGCTTCCAGGCCCAGCACCGAGATCGGCACCACGTCGGCGCCGTGCAGCGCGACGAGGCCGTGCACCGGGCGGACGAAATTAACCGTGCTCCAACCGTCGGCGAGCTGATAGGTCATGACTTTGGGAATGGGCAGTTTGGCCATCGCGGCTTCGAGGGCTTTCTGCAGGCCTTCGGCGAGCGTGACGCCTGGCGCGACGCTGTCGTGGAACAGGGCTTCGTTCTTGCCCTCGCCTTCGCGCCGCAAGGTGCTCGCCGCCGACCCATCGGCCCCCAGCGCAGCCAGCCGCTTCAGCAAAGCAGGCGTGGGCTGGCCGGCCGCATCGAGGCCGACCGACACCGGCATGAGCTTGGTCGAAACGGGTTTGTCAGCGGCACGCGCCAGCACGTTGGCAACATGCACGCCGAGCCGACGCGGCGAGGCGAAATTGACAACCACAGCATCGGCCTCGACCAAGCCCTGCGCGACGAGGCCCTCGGCGAGCGCAGCCGCGAAGGCCTCGCCCAGTTTCTTCAGCGCCTTGGGCGGCAGCTCTTCGGTAAAGAGTTCGACGAGGAGGTTCATCACGCAGCCTCCTTCTTGGCCAGTGCCGCCTGCACTTCCTCGGCCCACTCGCGCGGGGCCATCGGGAAGCCCAGCCGCGCGCGGCTGTCGAGATAACTCTTCGCCACGGCGCGCGCCAGGTTACGGATGCGGCCGATGTAGGCGGCGCGCTCGGTCACCGAGATCGCGCCGCGCGCGTCGAGCAGGTTGAAGGTGTGCGCGGCCTTCAGCACCTGCTCATACGCCGGCAGCGCGAGCTGCGCGGCCATGAGTTCCTGCGCCTTCTTCTCGTGCGCGCCGAAGGCGGTGAGCAGGAAATCGACGTCGCTGTGCTCGAAGTTGTAGGTGGACTGTTCGACCTCGTTCTGGTGGTAGACGTCGCGGTAAGTCAGCCCTTCGGTCCAGGTCAGGTCGTACACGCTTTCCACGCCCTGCAGGTACATCGCCAGGCGCTCCAGGCCGTAGGTGATTTCGCCGGTGATCGGCTTGCAGTCGATGCCGCCCACCTGCTGGAAATAGGTGAACTGGGTGACCTCCATGCCGTTCAGCCAGACTTCCCAGCCCAGGCCCCATGCGCCGAGCGTGGGGTTCTCCCAGTCGTCTTCCACAAAGCGCACGTCGTTCTTCTTCAGATCGAAGCCCAGCGCTTCGAGCGAGCCGAGATACAGCTCCAGGATGTCCGCCGGCGCGGGTTTCAGCACCACCTGGAACTGGTAGTAATGCTGCAGGCGGTTGGGGTTGTCGCCGTAGCGGCCGTCCTTGGGCCGGCGACTGGGCTGCACGTAGGCCGCCTTCCACGGCTCCGGCCCCAGCGCGCGCAGAAAGGTGGCGGTGTGCGAGGTGCCCGCGCCGACTTCCATGTCGTAGGGCTGCAGGAGCGCGCAGCCGCGCTCGCCCCAGTAGCGCTGCAGGGTGAGGATGATGTCCTGGAAGGTGGGTTTCACGGGGAATGAACGGCGTTGCGGGAAAGCCGTGATTTTAACGTGGTTGGGTGGGGTTTCGTTGGTGGGTGCTGGTCGGGATTGTGCCGAGCTGCCGACCGTTGGCCGGGGGTAGCCCGGCAGCTAGTCACTTTCTTTTGCTTCGCCAAAAGAAAGTAACCCAAGAAAAGGCGACCCCGGCATCCCCGAATTCCCGACAATCCGGCCCGCCGAACGGGCGGCGAAGAACTCGCCCCGCCTTCGATGTTTTTAATTGTTTTTTGTGGGCGGGGCTCAAACAGCTTCGCCGCTGATCCGTCCGTCGGGCCGGATTGTCGGCGGGGCTGCGAGGGGGAACGTCAAAACCAGGGCGGTGATGACGGAGAGTTCTGATACGCTCCGCACACCAAACACCTTGGGACCAAAGTGATCAGCGTCAATCAGGAGAATTAAGGTGGAAAATGAATCACCGCTAGCCAATCAATCTGGAACGGCTTCCGAAGATTTGAAAGCGTGCCCGGCTTGTGGTGCTGACATGGCCGAGAAGCGGCGAATTGATTTTTCGCTTGCCGATGTGATCGGCGCGAGCCTTGTCCTCCTCGTTCTCTTTGGCCTTCTTGTGCTTTTTATCAAAGCAATTGGCTGGGCGGCACTGCTTATAGCGATTCCAGTCCTCATCCTGGTTGCTTTTCTAATTTTTTCGGGAGGCCCGAAAGAGTTGGGCGGCTACCGTTTCATTGGCGGCATTTGGGACAACGCTGGTGTGATTGGAGGAATTCTGTTCTTGATCTGGGCGGTTGTCCGATACTTCGTCTGGTTTGAGGTGGTCAAGCAACGGTCTTGCATCCGTTGTGGATTTCAAACTGGAAAAACCCGAGAGGGCACACGCAGCGCACAATGATGGAGGAGACATTGCGCGAACGCCTTCGCGCGTCACAAATTCTCA
>JBEQCD010000004.1:0-58313 GCA_041639515.1 Hydrogenophilales bacterium
GCCGCGTCTTGCCGGTGATCACGTCCATCATCGTCGTCTTGCCCGCACCGTTGGGGCCGATGATGCAGCGCAGTTCACCGTCGTCGACCGAGAGATTCAGGTCGTTGAGCGCACGGAAACCGTCGAAGCTGACGGTGACGCTTTCCAGGTACAGGATCGCGCCGTGGCTGACGTCGACCTCGCCCGGCACGACCACACGGCCGTAGCTGGCATCGCTGCCGCCCGCACCGGACGGCGCATCGACCAGCGCATAGGGATGGGGAATGCAGCGGCTTCCTGATTCGGGGGACTCGGGGGCAGCCGGATTCATGCCTTTTTCCTCAGCAGGCCGACGATGCCGCGCGGCAGGTATAGCGTCGCCACAACGAAGAGCGCACCCAGCACATACAGCCACAGGTTGGGAAAGCTCACCGTGAACCACGACTTCGCCCCATTCACCACGCCCGCGCCGATGAGCGGCCCGATCAGCGTGCCGCGCCCGCCGATGGCGGTCCAGATCGCAATTTCGATCGAGTTGGCGGGCGACATTTCCGAGGGGTTGATGATGCCGACCTGAGGCACGTAGAGCGCGCCGGCAATGCCGCACAGCACGGCCGACAGCGTCCATACGCCGAGCTTGTAAGGCAACGGGTCATACCCCACGAACATGGTGCGCGATTCGGCGTCGCGGATCGCCGCCAGCACCCGGCCGAACTTGCTGGTGGTGAGCCAGCGGCAGAAGACCAGGATGCCTGCCACATACGCCACGGTGAGCGCGAACAGCACGGCGCGCGTCTCCGGCGCGGCGATGGGAAAGCCGAGGATGCGCTTGAAGTCGGTGAAGCCGTTGTTGCCGCCGAAGCCGGTGTCGTTGCGGAAGAACAGCAGCATCGCGGCAAAGGTGAGCGCCTGCGTGATGATGGAGAAATACACGCCCTTGATGCGCGAGCGGAAGGCGAACCAGCCGAACACGAAGGCGACGATGCAGGGCACGGCGACGACAAGGAAGAGCGCCCACAGGAAATGCTCGGTGCCCACCCAGTACCAGGGCAGTTCCTTCCAGTCGAGGAACACCATGAAGTCCGGCAGCTCGCTCTGGTACTGGCCTTCACGGCCAATTTCGCGCATGAGATACATGCCGAAGGCGTAGCCGCCCAGCGCGAAGAACAGGCCGTGGCCCAGCGACAGGATGCCGGCGTAGCCCCACACCAGATCCATCGCCAGCGCGACGGCGGCGTAGCAGAGGATCTTGCCGACCAGGGTCAGGGTGTACGCCGACACGTGCAGCGCGTGGCCTTCCGGCACCAGCACATGCAGCAGGGGCATGGTGAGGCCGAGCACGACGATGATCGCGAACAGCGTCCAGCCCAGCGGGGAAAACAGGCGGCGTTCGGTCATGCGTCGGCACTCCGGCCCTTCAGCGCGAACAGGCCGGACGGCCGTTTCTGGATGAAGAGAATGATGAGCACGAGCACAGCAATCTTGCCGAGCACGGCACCCGAGTAGGGCTCAAGAAACTTGTTGATTTCGCCCAGGCCCAGCGCGGCGACCACTGTGCCCGCCAGTTGTCCCACCCCGCCCAGCACCACCACCATGAAGGAATCGATGATGTAGGCCTGACCGAGCTCGGGGCCGACGTTACCGATCTGCGACAGCGCCACGCCGCCCAGACCGGCAATGCCGGAGCCGAGCGCAAAGGCCATCATGTCGACCCGCGCGGTGGGCACGCCGATGGCGTCGGCCATCGGCCGGTTCTGCATCACGCCGCGCACATACAGCCCCATGCGGGTGCGGTTGAGCGCGAACCAGACGATGGCCAGCACAAAGAAGGCAAAGGCGATGATGGCAAGCCGGTTGTAGGGCAGCACCACGCCGTAGATGTCGAGCGCACCCGACATCCAGACCGGGTTGGCGACTTCGACGTTCTGCGGCCCGAAGATCGAGCGCACCGCCTGGATCAGGATCAGCGACAGGCCCCAGGTGGCGAGCAGGGTTTCCAGCGGCCGGCCGTAAAGATGCCGGATGACCGTTCTTTCCATGAGTGCGCCCACGCCGGCGGCAACGAGGAAGGCCACCGGCAGCGCCGCCAGCGGGTACCAGTCGATCGCACCGGGAAAATGTGTGCGGAACAGGCCCTGCACGACGTAGGTGCTGTAGGCACCGAGCATCAGCATTTCACCGTGCGCCATGTTGATGATGCCCATGAGGCCGAAGGTGATGGCAAGCCCCAGTGCTGCGAGGAGCAGGATGCTGCCCAGCGACAGGCCGGAGAACAGGTTGGTGAAGAAATTGGCGAGCGACAGCCGGAAGTCGATGGCATCCATGGCGGTTTTCAATGCCGCCTTCAGTTCGGGATCGGTTTCGGCCTCGGCCAGCGGAGCAAGCGCCTCACGGATATTGCGGTCGCGCGAAGCTGACAACCGTTCGATGGCGGCCAGTTTCACCGCCTTGTCCGGGCTCGCCAGTTGTAGCAAGGCTGTGGTGCGCGACAGCGCCTCCTGCACCGCCGCGTCGGTTTCCTTCGCAAGCGCGGCTTCCAGCGCGGGCAGAAAACTCGGATCGGCGCGCGCCTTCAAGGCCTCGGCAGCGGCGAGCCGGGCAGCGGGATCGGCCGCGGCCAGCCCGCGCAAGGCAGTGGCCGATTCCAGCGCGCCGCGCACCACGTTGTTGACGATGACCGATTCGGGTGCTGCAGGCTCGGTGGCCAGTGCGGCACCGCTGGCGGCATCGACGTATTGTTCGCCATCGAACACGATCACCTGACCGTCCGGCAGGTAAAACAGGCTGTCTTCGGTCAGCGCCTTGTAGAGCGCGTCGACCTGCGGATCGGGTGAGTTGGCCAGCGCGGTCACGGCGTCGGCCTTGGCGGCGGAATCGTCACCGGCAAACGGTGCGAGCAGGGCCGGATCGAGTGCGGCACGTGCCGGCAAACTCAGCCACAGCACACACCAGAAGAAGAACCACGTCAGGGATTTGTACATATATCGTTATGCCGGCGAGGCCGGATCGACCGCCCGGCATCCACCGGGCGGGCACTGCGGAAAATACTTACAGCTTCTGCTTGCCCTCGTTACCCGGGATGTACGGGCTCCAGGGCTGGGCGCGAATCGGACCCTTGGTTTTCCACACGGTATTGAACTGGCCGTCAGCACGGATTTCGCCGATGAACACGGGCTTGTGCAGGTGGTGGTTGGTTTCGTCCATCTTCACCGTGAAGCCGCAGGGTGCCTTGAAGGTCTGGCCGTACATGGCCTTACGCACCTTGTCGACATCGGGCGAGCCGGCTTTTTCCACCGCCTGTTTCCACATGTGGATGCCGATCCAGGTTGCCTCCATCGGATCGTCCGTCACCGGCGCGTCCTTCAGCTTCTTGGCCTTGACGTAGTCTTTCCACATCTTCACGAACGCGGCGTTCTGCGGATTCTTGATCGTCTCGAAGTAGTTCCATGCGGCCAGATGCCCCACCAGCGGCTTGGTGTCGATGCCGGCAAGTTCCTGTTCGGCCACCGAGAACGCCACCACCGGAATGTCGGTGGCCTTGATGCCCTGGTTGCCGAGTTCTTTGTAGAAGGGCACGTTGGAGTCGCCGTTGATGGTCGAGATCACACAGGTTTTCGCGCCGGCGGAGAATTTCTTGATCTTGGCGATGATGGTCTGGTAATCCGAATGGCCGAAGGGGGTGTACTCCTCCATGATGTTGGCCTCGGGCACGCCCTTGGACTTGAGGAAGGCACGCAGGATCTTGTTGGTCGTGCGCGGATACACATAGTCGGTACCGAGCAGCACGAACTTCTTCGCCCCGCCGCCTTCCTTGCTCATCAGGTATTCGGTCGCCGGAATCGCCTGCTGGTTGGGCGCGGCACCGGTGTAGAACACGTTCTTCGAGAGTTCTTCGCCTTCATACTGCACGGGGTAGTAGAGCAGGCTGTTCAGTTCCTCGAACACCGGCAATACCGACTTGCGCGACACCGAGGTCCAGCAGCCGAACACGGCCGACACCTTGTCCTGGGTAATGAGCTGACGCGCCTTCTCGGCGAACAGGGGCCAGTTCGAGGCCGGGTCCACCACTACCGGTACGATGGGCCGGCCGAGTACGCCGCCCTTGGCGTTGATGGCGTCAAAGGCCATCAGCGCCGTGTTCTTCAGCGCGGTTTCGGAAATGGCCATCGTGCCCGACAGCGAATGCAGGATGCCGACCTTGATCGGCTCCTTGCTTGCGCCGAACGCCATTTTCACGCTGCCCGGCACGGCCGCCATGCCCGCCAGGGCACCCATGCTCTGTATGAACTGCCGTCTGTTCGTCATCCTTCACCTCGTGTGTCGTCGAAAAAAATGGGAATGGAGCAAAAACCGCTCAGCACCCTTCCTAGCAGCGAGCGTGCCAGATAGACCCATCTTGTATACAAGATCACCCGTTCGGGTCTGCTTGGAAGAAAATCCATTATTTTCATTGCGTTACATATTAAAATCCAGACAACACACAAGCCCAGGCGTACGTGCAGCAGCGCGCATCTGGGCCATGAATGCACCATTGCATACATCAAACCCCCTGATTGTGCGCTGAATTGGTGCGGGTTACCCCTTGGCCAATCTGCCATTTGGCTCGGCAGCCGCACACCGCCGCGTTGCCAATAGTTTTTATATATCAATGTTTTTGTTGATATTTGCAAGAAAACCCCCAACCCGCCCATCAGCCATACCTGATATGGCACACAAGATGCTTTGGCGAGAATCGCATGGTTTGTTGAGTGCATTTTTGTATACATCAAGAAAGGATGACACATGACCCGATTCCGGATTTCCCCTCTGGCCGCCCTCTGCATGATGAGTCTGGCCAGCCCCGGCGTGCACGCCGCCACCTTCGATCTGGGCGGTGACGCCTCGTTCAGTATTGGCGCCGGCCTGCGCCTGAGCTACGAATCGGTTGAGGACGCCGCGCCCAACGGTGATCGCTCCAACGATTTCGTCGTCAACAGCACCCGCGTCTACATGAGCGGCCGCGTGATGAAGGCGCTGGGGGCCACACTCAATTTCGAGCGCGACGGCAGCGGCAACACGCCGGATGGCCTGCGCGTGATGGACGCCTATGTCCAGTACGAACCCATGCCGGAATTCAACATCTGGTTCGGCCGCATGCTGCCCGCCTCGGACCGTGCCAACCTCGACGGTCCCTTCTATCTGAACGTGTGGGATTACCCCGGTGCCGTCTCGCAGTATCCCAGCCTCGCCATCGGCCGCGACAACGGCGTGCAGGTGTGGGGCAAGCTCATGGACAACAAGCTCACCTACGTGGCGGGGGCGTTCAAGGGGCATAACAACTTTGCCGGCGCATCCAACGAATCCGACAGCCTCCTCTACACCGGCCGTCTCGCCTACGCTTTCTGGGAGGCCGAGCCCGCCCCTGCCTACTACACTGGCAGCACCTACTACGGCAAAGACATCCTCACTGTGGGCATTGCCGGCATGTTCCAGAGCGACGGCGTGGGCGTATCAGGCGCATCGGCCGATTACACCGGCATGAACATCGACGTGCTGATGGAGAAGAAACTGGCGGGCGGCGGACTGCTCACCCTGGAAGGTGCCTACTACGACTACGATCTGGAAGGCATTGCCGATTGCGGCAGCGGCGAACCCGGTGCGGCCGCCTGTCCGGTTGGCGCAGGGGCCAACGACAACGTCGGCGGTCTGGTCGAAGGCAATGGCTATCTGGCCACTGCTGCGTTCCTGTTCCCCGGCAAGATCGGCATCGGCCAGATGCAACCCTTCGTGCGCTACCAGAGCTTCGACCGCGAACTTTCCAACTCCACCATCGACGTGATCGACGTGGGCTTCAACTATGTGATCAAGGGACACAATGCCCGGGTGTCCGCTTTCTGGTCGAAGACGGAGGACGACCGTCCGACTCCGGATACCGACGTCGACAAGTTTGTCATCGGCGTGCAGTTCCAGATCTGACCCTGCAACACAGGTTTCTCCGACGGAAGCGCAGCGCTTCTTTTCACCCCGCCTTGTGCGGGGTGTTTTTTTGCCGATCGGCTTCTACGCCGCTCAGCGTTCCCGCAGACTCTCGCTCGTTGCCTGCATCAGCGGGCTCAGGAAATACTCGATCACCCGGCGCGTGCCCGTCTTGACCTCGACCGTCACCGCCATGCCGGGCGTCAGGCGTACAGACTTGTTCTCCACCCGCAGCGTGTCTTTGGAAAGTTTGACCCGGGTCGAATAAATCAAGCCCAGCTTCTCGTCCTGGATCGCGTCGGACGACACCTGGGTGATCTTGCCGTGGATCGTGCCGTACTTGGTGAAAGGGAAGGTTTCCACTTTCACCTCGGCGTCCTGGCCCGGGTTCACGAAGCCGATGTCCTTGTTCGGCAGCATGGCTTCGACTTCGAGCACCTTGTCCTGCGGGACGATCACCATCAGCGGCTGCGCCGGGGTGACGACACCACCTACGGTACTGATAGCCAGTTGCTGCACCGTGCCCGCCACCGGCGCAGTCATGCGCATCAGGCGGCCGCGCTGATAAGCTTTGATCCATTCCTGTTCCAGCGAGGCGGTCTTTTGCGCAGCGAGATTATTCTGCTCCAGCAGCTGGCGGCGCGTCTCGGCAGTGAGTGTGGCCTGCTGCTGTTGCACTTCAGCCAGCGCCGCACGAATTTCGGCGACCTTTGAGCGGCTCGCCGCCAGATCCTGTTCCAGTTCGATGCGCACCTGTTCGCGCTCCAGATAGCCATGCTTGGAGATGAAGTTCTCTTTCACCAGCTTCTGGAAATCCTGTGCGCGCTGGCGGGCGATGGGCGCGGTCTGTTCGAGCTTGACGACTTGATCCTGGGTGGCCTGGAGTTCGGCGCGGCGACGTGCGATTTCGGCCTGGAGCTGCAAACGGCGCGCCTGGTATTCCTGATACTGTCCGGTGGCCTGATTCTGTTCGGCAAGCAGGCGGGCGGGATCGACGCCCGCCAGTGCCTGTAGTTTCGGGGGCGCGCCACGGGCCAGTGCAGCCAGTAAGGCCTGCGCCCGCAGGGCCTCCAGGCGCGCGGTCTGGGCTTCGTTGCGCAGGCGCTCGCTGTCTGCGGTGGCGCTGGTGGCGTCGAGCTCGATCAGCAGTTGCCCGGCCTTGACGGTTTGTCCGTCGCGCACATGGATGGCCTTCACCACAGCGGTCTCCATCGGCTGGATCACCTTGGTGCGATCGTTGGGGATGATCTTGCCGGTGGCGGTGGCCACCACGTCGATGCGTCCGAAGATCGCCCAGACCAGCGCGATCAGGGCGAAAACCATGATGATCCACAGCGCGATGCGTGGCGCCGGATGCACCGGCGTGTCTCGCAAGGCCAGCGCTGCGGGCAGGAACTGGGCTTCGTGGGGGTGCAGGTCAGGAGCGTCGGTTTCCTTACGGTGCGACCAGGCGTGGCGGAAGATTCTGGCGTAGCGCGCGTAGAGGTCGGCGAGGGCTTGCTGTTTCATGGGGTCAGGCTTGTCATCATGACGTTTTGTACATACATTTACGGTCATGCGCATCGAATTCGATCCAGTCAAGAATCAGCAGAATATTCAAATGCGTGGATTGTCTTTTGAGCGCGTGGCGGAATTCGAATTCGATTCCGCGATGATTGAAGCCGATGTCCGATTCGCTTATGGCGAAATTCGCATGATCGCAATCGGGATGCTGGACTGCGTTCCGCATGTGCTCATTTTCACGATGCGCGGCGACACATTGCGCGTCATCAGTTTTCGCAAGGCGAACAAACGCGAGGTAAAACGATATGAAAAAGCGGCCCAACCCTGAAATGATCGATGACGAGAATCCGGAATTGACGGAAGAGTGGTTCAAGCAGGCCATACGTTTTGCTGACTTGCCAGAATCCTTGCAAGCCAAGCTACGCAGCCTGAAAAAACCGCCGACCAAGGAACGCATCACCATTCGTCTCTCTCCCGATGTGGTGACACCCTTCCGCGCCACCGGCGCGGGCTGGCAAACCCGGATCGACGCCGCGCTCAAGGACTGGCTCAAGACCCACACGCCCGGCTGAGTGCTCATGCGGATTGCAACCGATACAGACGGGAATAATGCCCCGCCTCGTGTTGCAGCAGTTCCGTGTGCGTCCCGGCCTCGACGATCTGGCCGTGATCCATCACCAGTATCCGGTTGGCATGGCGCACGGCGGACAGGCGGTGGGCAATGACGATCACGGTGCGGCCTTTGCAGATCGCCTGCATGTTGTTCTGGATGATGCGTTCGGATTCGTAATCGAGCGCGCTGGTGGCTTCGTCGAAGATCAGGATGCGCGGCTGGGTCATCAGGGCGCGGGCGATGGCGATACGCTGGCGCTGGCCGCCTGATAGCGTCGAGCCGTGTTCGCCGACCAGGGTGTCGTAGGCTTCGGGCAGTTCCAGAATGAATTCGTGCGCCCCGGCGAGTTTGGCGGCGGCGATCACCTGCTCCAGCGGCGCGCCGGGGTCGGCCAGCGCGATGTTCTCCCTGAGCGTCCGATTGAACAGCACGTTCTCCTGTAGCACCACGCCGATTTGCCGACGCAGGCTGGCCGCATCGGCCAGCACCAGATCCATGCCGTCGATCAGCACCTTGCCGCGTTCGGGAACGTACAGGCGCTGGATCAATTTCGTGAGCGTGCTCTTGCCCGAACCCGAACGGCCGACGATGCCGATGACTTCGCCGGGGGCGATGTCGAGGGTGATGCCTTTGAGCACTTCGGGGGTATCGGGACGGTAGCGGAACTGGACGTTATCGAAGGTAATGCGCCCGGCGATGGCGGGCAGGCTGCTTTTGGCGGTGGCAGCTTCGGTCGGCGCGTTGAGGATGTCGCCCAGGCGCTGCACCGAAATACCGGTCTGCTGAAAGTCCGTCCACAGCTGCGCCAGCCGCATGATCGGCTGCGCCACGCGGCCAGCCAACATGTTGAAGGCGATCAATTGACCGACCGTGAGCTGGCCCTCGATCACCAGTCTGGCACCGAGCCATAACGTACCGACGGTGACAAGCTTTCCCACGAGGTTGGTGCTCTCGTGCGCCAGCGTCGAGAGTGTGGAGGTCCTGAAACTGGCCGCCACATAGCTTGCCAGTTGCGCATCCCATCGGCGCTGCATCTGGGGCTCCACCGCCATGCTCTTCAAGGTATCAATCCCGGACACGGTTTCGACCAAAAACGCCTGGTTCTCAGCACCCCGGTTGAATTTTTCGTTGAGCCGCGAGCGCAATAGCGGCGTGATCAAGAGGGCAATCGCGAAATACAGCGGTAAGGACGCCAGGACCACCAGCGTCAGCCAGCCGCTGTAGAACAGCATCACCGCGATGAACACCACCGAAAACAACACGTCGAGCACCACGGTGATCGAGTTGCCGGTGAGGAAGGCGCGGATGTTCTCCAGCTCGCGCACGCGGGCGACCGAATCGCCGACGCGGCGTGCCTGGAAGTAGCCCAGCGGCAGGTGCAGCAGATGCTGGAACAGCCGCGCGCCAAGCTCGACGTCGATGCGGCTGGTGGTGTGGGCAAACACGTAACTGCGCAACCCCGAGAGCACCACCTCGAAGATCGACACCACCAGAAGGCCGACCGCGATCACATCCAGCGTCGTCAGGCCGCGATGCACCAGCACCTTGTCCATCACCACCTGGAAGAACAGCGGCGTAACGAGTGCAAACAGATTCAACACAAACGACACTAGCAGCACTTCGGAGAGCAGCTTGCGGTACTTGACGACGGCGGGGATGAACCAGGAGAAGTCGAACTTCGCCATTTCGCCGACGAGCGAGGCGCGCGAGGTGAATAACAGGAGACTGAGGACAGGAGACAGGGGGCAGCGAGCCAGCAACTCATCCTTCGACACCACCTGCGGCCGCTCGTCTTTGGGGTCGTGGATCAGGGCTTTATCCGCCTCAAACCGAGCCAGGATGAAATAGCTACCGTCCTTGTCCAGCGCCATGGCGGGCAGCGGGGTACGATCGAGCCGGTCGAGACTGGTTTTAACAGCCTTGGCCTGCAAACCAAGGTGCTTGGCGGCAAGCAGGAGCTCGGCCTGCGTAAGCGGCTCGCCCGAGGATTTGAACTGGTGCGCGAGTTGATCCGGGTCTGCGGCGATCTGGTGAAAGCGCGCCAGCATCACCAGGCAGGTGAGGCCAGTGTCGATTTGTTTCGCGTCGGATTGTTCTTGTTGTTGTGACATGGCTCTTTTTCAGGAGAGGGAATACCGTGCCGCAGGCCTGGCGAAAAGTGCAGCGACCAACAAACTGCTCTCGCCTTCCATCCGGGCACTATGCCGACCGTAAAACGCTTACTGCCAGTTCGCCGAAATCACCCCGGCCAGCGCGTCCTGATAGCTCTGCGAGAGCGTCGTCTGCCCGGCCGTCGGCGGCGCAAAACTCGCCATCGCATTCACCAGATTCTGCACATTGCTGTCGAGCAGAGTCTTGGCATCGTCGGTAGTCTTGAACTGCTCGACGTGGTTGGCGCTACCGCTGTACCAGCTCTGAATTACCAGCCGGTCTGCCGTGCCGATGATGCTCACTTCCAGATCATTACCCGACTGCTCAAACCAGATCTGGTCGGCGGCGATACCGGAGAGGAACTGCGCCACGTCGGTGTTGCCTGCGGTGGCGTCGGTTTCACTGACGCTATCGACCCCGCCCCCCCGGCCGAACAGGTAGATGTCGTTGCCCGAGCCTCCCACGAGGTAATCCTGCCCTGCCTCGCCATGCAGCCGGTCGTTGCCGACCCCGCCAAAGACGTAATCGTCGCCCGCCCCGGCATTGATCGTGTCATCGCCGCCGCCCAGCGTTTCATTGATTTCGTCGCCCCAGATAAAGTCGAACTTGTCACCGCCGGTGATCGTGTCGGCCCCAAGGCCGCCATACATCACGTTATTGCCTGTGCCTCCAATCAGGCTGTCGTCACCGGCCTGGCCGTAGAGATATTCCCAGCTGGTGCCGGCTCCCGCTTCCAGCGTATCGTTACCGTCGCCGCCACGCAGGGTGTCGTTGCCGTGGCCGCCATTGATCTGGTCATTGCCACCATTGCCAAACACGACATCGTTGCCGCCGCCAGCAAACACGAAGTCATAGCCGTTGCCACCGTGAATCACATCATCGCCGCCCGCTCCCGACCCGAAGTCGTCGCCCCAGATGTAGTTGTCGCCCGCGCCACCAGTAATGATGTCGTTGCCTGCGCCACCGAAGAAGGCACCAGAACCCGCGCCTCCGGTCAGGGTGTCGTTGCCGGCTTCGCCGTACAGATAGCTCCACTGGCCAGTTGCGTTCTGCCCCAGAAGAATGTCGTTGCCCGCACCACCAAAAGCCCCGTCACCATTGCCGGCATAGATCGTGTCGTTGCCGTCCAGGCCACTCAAAGTATTAATAGCATTGTTGCCGATGAGCACATCGTCCTGGGCGCTACCCGTTCCACTGATCGGGTTATTACCAAGTAGGACGAGTCGTCCTTTGGCCTTCAGTACGTAGTTGGTCGTACTCCGGATTTCGTAGGCTGCACCGATGACGAGGTCGCCCGGGTTGTCGACATACACAATCGGCTTGTCACTTCCCTGAATGATCACCGTATCGGCCCCGATCCCACCATCAAGAATGTCGCCGACGGTCACCCCAGACGGCAAGGTGTACGCAAGAAACCCAAATCCATCGCTGATCAGCGTATTATCGAGCGCATTGCCGTGCACCGTGTAGTAGAAGTTCGGACGAAAGCCTGATCCGTCGTTCAGATTCCATATTTCGATGTTGTCCGGGAGAACAGAGAAGCCCCGGCCAAGATAGGTGTCTACCCCTTCGCCCGGCAGTTCTATCGGCGTTACGCCCCGGTAAGTATCGTTACCCGGTCCACCATATGCCACATCGTTTCCGCCGTTTCCCGTCAGCGCATTGTCGCCATTGTTGCCCCGCAGAATATTGTCCAACGCGTTGCCTGTGCCATTGATGTTCAGGAACCCCGTTAACGTGAGATTTTCAATATTTTCTGGCAGCGTATAAGTTTGAGTTGTAAAAACTGTATCAATTCCAGCATTGCTTGCTTCGGAAATGATGTCGTGTACGTGATCGACAACAAACGTGTCGTTCCCCGTCGTTCCAACCATACTGTTCGGGGCACCCGATACCACTCTGGTGGCAATTTCTGTTGCTGTCCATACCGCCCCGGCCCCATCGTCGAATTCAATACGCTCTATCGACCAATCAGAAACACCATTCTGGTCAACAAAATAATAATCACTCAGGTGAATCTGCTGATTTGAGCCATCTATCACAATCACCAGATCACGTGTGCCAAAGCGGTGCAGGGTAACGTTCTCGGGCAAGATGCCAGCCCCCAAGCGCAAGGTATCGAGGCTGGGGCCGCTAACATTCGGTGAGTCGCCCACAAAATCATATCCATCGCCTCGTTCAAACAGATAAGTATCATTACCCCGTCCGCCGAACATACGATCATTACCTGCACCGCCATGCAAAATGTCGTCACCGACATCGTCACGTGCAGCGGCCGAGTCATTCAACCAAACTCCATAGCCCAGCAAACGGTCATTACCAGTTCCTCCCAGCAAGATATCGTTACCCAAGCCACCTTGTAGATCATCGTCGCCATCCCCGCCCAACAAAACATCATCGCCTGCTTTACCGTTGATGGAGTCATTGCCACTCAGGCCATTGACAATATCTGCGTCAGCAAATCCTTCTAAATTGTCGGCATTATTAGTGGATGGCCTCAACAACCTCGACTTGATATCGGTATATGTCCAAACTGTTCCATCAGAAAACTCAAATAGATCAACCCTGGAACTGCTATCCGACGACACAAAATAATTCTTGATTTGGACATGGTCTTGCGTGCTAGAGCCATCTGCATTCACGCGTATCAGGCGCAGGCTGTCCTCGACATCGCTGTAACCCCATTCCCACCAGCGGAGCAAGTTGATGTCCCGGGGTTGTATTCCTGGCTTGAAGCGCAATACGTCCGTGCTGCCGCCCGTCTCGACAATCGTGTCCCGTCCGTCTCCTGCGCCGAACAGATAAACGTCGTTGCCCAGCCCGCCCTGCAGCGTGTCGTTCCCCGGCCCGCCGTCGAACGTGTCGTTTCCCGAGTTACCAGTCAGATAATCCGGGCCGGACGTGCCGTTCAGTACCATGTTAGGTGCACTGACGACGATATCGAACGCATCCGACACAGCAAGATTGCCTATATCTTTCGCAGTCACCCGTACGCTGAACGTACCCTGGCCGGTTGGCGTGCCGCTGAAAGTACGCGTGGCCGCGTCGAAGTGCAGCCAGGCAGGCAGGGCGTTCCCGTTTGTCAGGACAGCGCTGTAAGCAAGCACATCTCCCGCATCCGGATCGGAAAACGCACCCGGTGCCACGGTGAAGCTGAAGACGCTGCCTTGGGAAACCGCCTGGTCCGGCAAGGGCACAGACAATACCGGCGCATGATTGGGCATGGAAACGCCCAACGTTACATACTGACCGACGGCCATGCCGTAATCATCCGTCCCCCACAGCACGAACTGCAGGCTGCCGATGTCCGACACCTCGGGTGTGCCCGACAGCGTCCGCGTCGCCACGTCGAACATGAGCCAGGCCGGTACCGGCGAGCCATCCTGCATTGCCACACTATAGGTAATGGAATCGTCCGCATCTGGATCGACGATCGCATCGGCCGGCACCACATAGGAAAACACATCCCCCGCATGGGCCTGCAATGCAGGCACGGGCGCATTCAGAACCGGCACCTGGTTGTTCGCCGCACGGTCTACGGCCGTCTGGATCATCGCCTGATGCCACACCACGCCGTTGCCGAATTCGACGCGGTCGATCCTGCGGTTCGAGACCACGCCGCCATCGACCGTATCAGCGCCGTAATAACCGATGAAGGCAACCTGCTCGCTGCTACCCTTGAGCTTGAGCACCATGTCGTCGCCGACCCGGTAGCCCACCACGTCCGTATCGGCAATGTCCGCACCGAAGCGCAGCGTGTTCACCGCGCCCAGCACATCCAGATCGTCGATGCTGTCCTGGCCGTCCCCGCGGTTGAATACGTAGTTGTCGTCGCCCGCGCCGCCCGACAGAAAGTCGTTGCCCGCACCCCCGGCCATCGTATTCGCGCCCTTGTTGCCGAACAGGCTGTTGTCGAGCGCGTTGCCGGTCGCGTCCAGATCGGCCGCGCCTGCCAGTTCCACACCCTCGACGTTCGCCGCGAGTACGTGGCTCACGGTGCTGAACACGAAATCGTTGCCCTCGCCCGCCGATTCGACGATCGTATCGTCCGCATCGTCGATCTCGTAGTAGTCGTCCCCCGTGCCGCCTATCAGGGTATCGTTGCCCGCGCCGCCGATGAGCTGGTCGTTGCCCGCTCCGCCCTCCAGCCGGTTCTCTCCCGCGTTTCCGGTCAGGTTGTTGTCCTGCGCGTTGCCGGTGGCGTTCAGATTGTCCGTCCCCGTCAGGTTCAGCCACTCGACGTTGTCCGGCAGCACGATGTCGACCGAGCTGTTGACGGTATCGTTACCGCCGTCCGCCGCCTCAATCACAACGTCGCCTGAGTTCTCGACGATATAGGTGTCGTCGTCCGCGCCGCCCGCCATGATGTCGTCGCCTGTACCTCCGTCCAGGTAATCGTTGCCGGTGCCGCCTTCGAGGATGTCAGTGCCACTTCCGCCAAACAGGTCGTCGTCGTCATCGCCCCCGTAAAGATCGTCGTTGCCGCCCCCACCGATCAACTGGTCGTTGCCGGCCTCGCCGTAGAGAATGTCATTGCCTTCGTACTGGGTGGTCAGGGCGACGCCGTCGCGGGCATCGCCGAACATGACATCGTCGCCCGTGCCGCCGATCAGGATATCATCGCCGCCGCCGCCCACCAGTTGGTCATTACCAGCGCCGCCATCCAGATAATCGTTGCCGTGGTATTGCCCGGCCAGATCGGTTTCTTCATCTGCATCGCCCCACAGTTTGTCGGCCCCGGCACCGCCGATCAAGTAGTCGTCCTGACCGCCGCCAATGAGCTGGTCGTCGTTATCGCCGCCATCGAGGTAATCGCTGCCGTGGTATTGCCCGCCAAGATTGGCCTCGGTGTCCTCGTCACCCCACAGCCTGTCCTTGCCGACACCGCCGAACAGGCCGTCGTCGCCCCCGCCGCCCACCAGGTCGTCGTCTCCTATGCCGCCACTCAACACGTCGTTGCCGTGCTGCGTTGCGGCTAGCGTCTGGTAAAAGCCGGGGTCGAGGATGCCGTCGCCCAGAATGCGGTCGTTTCCATCGCCGCCATCGATGACATCGTTGCCACCGTGGCCCCACAAGGCATCGTTATCCGCCACGCCGTCGATGTAGTCGTCGCCCAGTCCGCCGACCACCTTGTCGTCATCGGCTCCCGCAAAAACGAAATCCCCTGCGCTGTCCTGCGCGAGTGGCCCGCCGCCATCAATGGTTTCAGTCTCCGGGCCACTGGTATAGATGCCCCACAGCCGTCCGCTGGTCCACACCGCACCCGCCCCGGCAGGCGGCGCCCAGTCGTCCAGCACGCCGTCGTTGTTGCGGTCGTGTTGCGGTTGCAGGTTGAGGCCGGTGGCGCTGAGGATCATGTCGCGCCCGGCGCCGCCGTAGATGGTGTCGCTGCCGGCACCACCCGCCAGCAGGTCGTCGCCCAGGCCGCCTTCGAGGATGTCGTCGCCGGCGCCGCCATCAAGTGCATCGTTGCCGGACAGGCCGAGAATTTGGTCGCTGCCGCCAGTGCCGGTGAGGCCGTCGCTGTAGCCGTCGGTGCCGGTGATGACGGCGGGCGAGGCCGGCGTGCCGGCGCCGCTCATGTTCAAGCCGAGCTGCCCGGCCTGCCAGCCCTGGATGCGCAGGCCGTCACTGCTGCCGTCCTTGCCGATGATGAGCACCTGGCTGGCGCCGCTGCCCTGGAGGGTGTAGGTGAGGCCGTTGGCGGCGTCCTTCCAGACGTTGGCGGTGCCGGCGACGAGGGCGCCGCCGGTGAGGGTGAGGCCGTCGAGGACGATGGAACCAGTACCGTCAACGTCGAGGATGGTGTCGGTGCCGTCTCCGGTATTGACGATGTAGGTATCGTTGCCGATCCCGCCCAGCAGGTAATCGTTGCCGGCCTCCCCGACGAGCACGTCGTTGTCCGCGCCGCCGATGAGGATGTCGCTGCCGCCGCCGCCCCACAGGCCGTCGGCATTGGCGCCGCCGATCAGGGCGTCGTTGCCTGCACCGGCGTGGACGATCATGCCGCCCACGCCGGACTGGATGTGCCAGACGTCCTGTTTGACGAGCTTGCCGATGAGCAGGCTGCGCTCCACCGGGGTGAGAAAGGCATCCACGGCGGCCGCCAGCCTGGGCAGGCTCTTGTAGCTGGACGCGCCGATGTCGCTGTATTTGAAGTGCAGGCCGTAGTTGTCGAAGGTGAAGAGTTGGGTGGCGTCGGCGGCGTCCTTGAAATATCGATATTCGATGGCAGCCACAACCAGGGCTTCGGAGATTCCGGTGCCGGCAGCCATGCCGTAGGTACTTGGCGCGAGTTTGAGAAGATCGGCTGCAAAGCGATTCAGCGGGGAATCCGAGGCAGCGCCGGTCCAGGACCATTCTTGCTGCATCAGGCGGTGCATGAAATCTGGCTCGTCCGAAAATTGCGCCTTACTGGCGTAGAGGCTTTCATCATTGATTGCCGGCAAAACCGAATCAAGCGCGACGACTGCCTGTCGGTAATCCTCAGAGCGGATTACCGCTGCATGCAGCAGCATGGAATGCAGGCCGAAGAATGAAACAGAATTTCCGGCGTCGTAGAGATAATCCCGTGCCGGATCGACAATGGTTCCGCCACGCTTGAATACGTCGATCAAGACTTCGCCTTGAATGGTATGCGCTTCAACCTTGGCTTGTCGTGCCGTGTACAAGGCGGTGGGGTTTGGCGTATAGGCATTAAAATCGGCATCCGATTTACCAAGCGCCAGGATCGCAAGCTGATAGGCACCGAGCGTTGCCATATTGAGGGCACTCAACATGAAGGGCGCGGGTGCGAAGGTGGTAGCGGACTTGTCAAAATAAACAGCCATCAGCGCAGCCAACCCACCACCCAGAGAATGTCCTGTGAAACTAATTGTCGCGCCAGGATTGGCGTCCCGCACCTGCAAATAAAGTTCGATTGCAGCGATGACTTGCAATGTTGGCAATCCGCTGCCCGCAGGCCCATTGGCTACGAAATGATCCAGCGCGCCTTGGAATTCCCCGTTTGTGCCGGTGTAGGAAATGACGATCTCGCTGCCACGTTTGTATACACCTGCCGAAAACCCGAGCAGGGTATCGGCTTGCCAAGGGCGTTCTTCCACCCAACCAGTGGGAATGGGAAGTTCGTTTCTGGGCATTTTTGCATAAACAATGCTGGCAAATTGCGCGTATTCGTTCAGCGTGACCATTCCATTCTCCTCAATGACAGTTCGATATGTAATCTGCATCAACAACAATCAAACTCTTGGCCGCGTCATAAAGACGGCTGTTAATTTTATTGATTTGTTCCGCCGTAAATGACTTCCCTTCACGCCCCGAAAATCGCTCATAGTTTGGCTCATAAATACTCGACAAATTGGCTCGCTTGCCGTACCACTTGGGTGAAACATGCTTGTGCGACCATTGGCCGTTGATGTATTCAAACTGAATATAGGGTGGCTTGGGTGAGCCGTATTGGTAATGCTCCTCGCAATATTGAGGTTCTGCGATCACCACCCAATGACCAACCGCTTTGACACGCTCCAGAATCATTGGGCGTAGTGGGAACTCCCAAATCACATCTCCCTGTGCTCCGGGAATGACAATCCGATCCGCTTTGATACCTCTGTTAATTCCTGGCCGCATACCAGTAACTTTTGCCCGCTCAACCCAAATAGATGAGCCATCAGCCAGCAGCACTTCTTCCTTCCAGCGCACGGTGATATCGCGATGAATCCACAGGCGATAGCCGAAATACACCGCAACAATTGCAACGAGAGCAACTAGAAACCATTGCTGCCCACGAGGGAGTACAAATTTCATGTTGGTACTCTCAGAAAGTGCGGGCCAAATTCGCGCCGTTTCCCTGGAAGGTGTAGGTGAGGCCGTTGGTGGCGTCCTTCCAGACGTTGAGCGAACAAAAGCGAACAAAAGGGGTCAGCTTCGCATTGTTTTTTCTCGCCATCATTTATCTCGTCCTCTGCTGTTCAAAACCCAAAACCCGTTTGTGTATCGGTATCGCCGGGCTGACTCGACTGGCCAGCGGGACGCCCCGGCCGCTTCTGACTGCGCCGAACGCCTGCCGCTGCGCATATCTTGTCGCCGAATCGGCCATGACCCAGCGGCTGTCCCTGCGACAGGGCGAGCCGGATGTCGCTCAGGGCTGCTTCGTCCAGCTGGCTGCGGAACAAGGCTCGGTAGGCTCGCTGTCTGTCGGCAGCATCGCGGTCCAGCGCGAGGTAAAGCGGATGCGGGGTGATGCGCGGGTCGGATTGGCCAAGGCCGTTGTGCCGGTAGCTGCTCCAGCGGTATTGGCTGGGGTCTTGCACCATACTCGCGCGAACGGGGTTAAGTTCGATGTAACGCATACAGGTGAGCAGGTAGGTCTCTGCCTGGATCAGGCTGGATTTGTAGCGCCCTTCCCACAGGCTGCCGGTGCGCTTGTAGCTGCGATTGACGTATTGCACATAGCGCCGCCCGACTGCCTGCATGAGCTTGGCTGTTCCGGTCTCGGTCTCCGGCGTTATCAACAGGTGGACGTGGTTGGTCATGAGTACGTAGGCGTGAACGACACAGTGCCAATCGGCAGCCGCTTTTTCCAGCCAATGGAGGTAGCTGTGATAGTCCTCCTCGGCAAAAAAGCAGGGCTCTCGATTGATACCGCGCTGGACAACATGCTGCGGGACTCCGGCTAATTTAATGCGTGGGCGACGGGGCATGGTTGATCCCTGAAATGAAACTCGAAGCTGACCCCTTTGGGTTGATAGACCCCTTTGGGTTGATACGTCCAGCCGCCGCCTTTGGCGGAGGGGCCGCTGTAGGTACCGTCGGCCAGACCACCGATGAGGCTGATGAGGGTATCGCTCCCGTCCGGCGGGAAAGCGCCGATGGCCTGTGGCGCAAGGAACTGGCTGAAGTCGGCCCAGGTTTCGCCGGCACTGATGGGGCTGGCCACGGTGTAGGTGGTGATGCCTTCCAAAGCATTGATGATGTCGTTGCCATCGCCGCCGGATATCTGGCTGCCCGCACCGAACTCGACGATGTAGTCGTTGCCGGTGCCGCCTTCGATCTGGTCTGCCCCGCCGTTGCCGACCATCCAGTCGTTGTCGTCGCCGCCCAGCAGTCGGTCGGTGTCGGCGACGCCAAGGATCATGTCGCGCCCGGCCAGTCCTTCGACGCGCTGGCCGCCAGAATCGGCCGCAAGGTAGTTGTTCAGCGCCGTGCCAGTGAGGACGGTGGGCGGGACGACAGGCGTGCCGCCTGCCCCCAGGACAATGCCGAGCTCACCGTCGCTCCAGCCTTTGACGAGCACGGTGGTATCGCCCTGACTGAGGTAGAGCCGGGTTTCGTCGCCGACGACGCTTACGGCGTAGGTGATGCCGTTGTGGGTGTCAGCGTAGTTGTTGTCGCCACGCTTGATCCAGTCGGCAGGGGCAAGACCGGCAGTGGCGCTGCCCAGGGCCGTCATGCCGCCTATGTTGATGACGCCGGAGCTGTCGCTGTCGAGCACGGTGTCGTAGCCGTCACATGTGGTGAAGATGTAGGTGTCGAAGCCCGCTCCGCCTTCGAGGTAGTCGTTGCCGACTTCGCCGACGAGCACGTCGTTGTTCGCGCCGCCGATGAGGATGTCGATGCCGGCACCGCCCCACAGGCCGTCGGAATAGGTACCGCAGAATGCAACGTCGTTGTCCGCCCCGGCATGGACGATCATGCCGCCGGTGCCGGACTGGATGTGCCAGGTGTCCTGTTTGACAAGCCGACCGTTGAGCAGGGTTTTCTCTTCAGGGGTGAGGTAGGCGTTCACGGCATCAACGAGCTTGGGCAGGCTCTTGTAGCTGGTTGCACCGATGTCGCTGTATGAAGTGGAGGCCGTAGTCGGCGAGGGTGAAAAGCTGTGTGGCGCTGGCGGCGTCCTTGAAGTAGCGGTATTCGATGGCGGCGACGACGAGGGCCGCTGCCATGCCGGTGCCAGAGGCGGTGCCGTAGGTGCTTGGTGCGAGCTTGAGCAGTCGGCAGCGAAACGGTTCAGCGGGGAAAACCGAGGCCAGGACCCCTGCCTGAACGATGCTGGTGAGGTTGACACTGCCTACCACGCCCAAGTCGTTGCGGCCGCCGCAGCATCGCGGCCGGGCAGGCTCGACGCAGATGAATGCACATCCTGACCCCACACGCGCACGCGCCGCACGATTCATTGTCATGGGCTCCTCCCCTTTGGTCGTTGTTCTGATTGGTATGCCCGGCTTGGCTGCCGTTTGGAAGGAAACCTAACAACCTGAGGATTGGCCGTCTATACAACTTTAGTTGTAATTACATTCAAGCCATTGTTCCCATGAACGATTTTCACGGTGCAAAGCACCCCCCCTTGCCATGCCGGAAGGGGAAACTGGATATTGTTTGCAGCCTGCCGGCAGGATGCCGAGGCTGGATCGCACGCCCGGCGGGTGCCGGGCACGAGTATGTCAGTGCATCGCCCTGCACCGCGCGGTGCAAGGCGATGGGGATGGGAGAACCCGCAGGCTTCAGATCGCCGCTTCGCCCGATTCGCCCGTGCGGATGCGCACGACCTGTTCCATGTTGCTGACGAAGATCTTGCCGTCACCGATCTTGCCGGTACGGGCGGCGGTGACGATGGCTTCCATGGCGCGGTCCAGCAAGGTGTCCGCAATCACGAGTTCGACCTTGATCTTGGGCAGGAAGTCGACGACGTATTCGGCACCGCGATACAGCTCGGTGTGGCCCTTCTGGCGGCCAAAGCCCTTGACCTCGGTGACGGTGAGGCCGGTAACACCGATGTCGGACAGGGCTTCGCGCACTTCGTCGAGTTTGAAAGGCTTGATGATGGCTTCGATTTTTTTCATGGCAGGTCTCCGTTAATCGGGGTGGACATTACGTTCGCTCCCTTACCCGCTCGCGGGCTTGGTCGAGTGGCTAGCAGTTTCATCAGAGGGCGAGTTCGCTTGGCGTAATCCTGAATGATGTCATTCCGCTAAGCGAGATCGGGACGGTATTTGTTGGTAATCGGGTAGCGGCGGTCCTTGCCGAAATTGCGCGGGGTGATGCGCGGGCCGGGCGCGGCCTGGCGGCGCTTGTATTCGGCAAGATCGACCAGGCGGATGACGCGTTTGACCGTGGCCGCATCGTACCCCAGCGCGACGATGTCGTGCGCGGAGAGGTCACGCTCGACGTAGGCAGCGAGGATGGCGTCCAGGATGTCGTAGGGCGGCAGGCTGTCCTGGTCGGTCTGGTCGGGGCGCAGTTCGGCCGAGGGTGGGCGGTCGATGATGCGTTGCGGAATGACGGCCGACACACTGTTGCGGTAGTTCGACAGCCGGTACACCAGCATCTTGGGCACGTCCTTCAGCACGGCGAAGCCGCCGGCCATGTCGCCGTAGAGCGTGGCGTAGCCGGTGCCCATTTCGCTCTTGTTGCCGGTGGTGAGCACCAGCGTGCCGAACTTGTTCGACAGCGCCATGAGCAGGGTGCCGCGCGTGCGTGCCTGGAGGTTTTCTTCGGTGGTGTCGTGAATCGGTTTGGGCATGGCGTTCGCCCCCTCCCCCCCTGGGGGAGGGTTGGGGAGAGGGCCGCTCGCGAATACCGGTGCCAGCTGCGCACGAAACGCTTCGAACACGGGCTTGATCGCGATCTCGGAATACTTCACGCCCAGCCGCTTCACCATGTCGCGCGAATCGTTCACGCTGATGCCGGCGGTGTAGTCGGAGGGCATCATCACGGCGTGCACCTTGTCGGCCCCCAGCGCGTCGACGGCGATGGCGAGCGTGAGCGCGGAATCGATGCCGCCGGACAGGCCCAGGTGCACGCCCTTGAAACCATTCTTTCCGACGTAGTCGCGCACGGCCAGCACCAGCGCGTCGTAGACGGCCTGCTCCTCGGTGGGCAGCAAATGCATGGGGCCGCTGGCGGTGTCGGCGTCGAGTTCGAGCATGAACAGGCCCTCGCGCCAGGCCGGGCATTGCACGAGCACGCTGCCTTCGGCGTCGAGCGCAAAGGACGCGCCGTCGAACACCAGCTCGTCCTGCCCACCGACGAGGTTGGCGTAGACGATGGGCAGCGGTGCCTCGACCTGGCGCGCGCGTGCAACCGACACCCGCTCGCGTTCCTTGTTCAGGTGATACGGCGAGGCGTTGGGCACCAGCAGCCAGTCCGCGCCCGCCTCCATCGCCCATTTCGCCGGGCCGGGTTCCCAGATGTCGCCGCAGATGTTGAGACCGAAGTTGAGCCCGCCGCAGGCGAACACGCAGGGCGCGTCGCCGCTGTCGAACACGCGCTGTTCGTCGAATACCGAATGATTGGGCAGGTGATGCTTGCGGTAGACCGTTTCCACGCGCCCGCCGCGCACCAGCGCCGCCGCGTTGAACAGGCCGTCGTCGCTGCGTTCGGGGTAACCGACGACGAGCGCGAGCGCGGGCGGCGCCTCGTGCGCGATGAGGTCCAGGGCCGCCGCGCAGGCCGCGCAGAAATCCTGCCGCAGCACCAGGTCTTCCGCCGGATAGCCGCAGATCGACATTTCCGGCGTGAGCAGCAGCGCCGCGCCCGCCGCGTGCGCCTCGCGCGCGGCGGCCAGCAGGCGGTCGGTGTTGCCGGCGATGTCGCCGACGGTCAGGTTGAGTTGGGCGAGGGCGAGTTTCATTCAGCCCCACATACAGGTTTATGCGTCAAGGCTGTTCACATGAAAGGGTTGCGTATCGTCAGTCGGGAATCGACGACAAAACCATTTTGCATATCTTCACTGGCAAGCTCCTGGCAGCCACACTCCAGCGCTGCCGCAAGAATCAAGCTGTCGTAATACGCGTAGCGATAACGCTCAGCCAGACTCAACGCCAGCGCGATAGTCTCCGGCGTCACCTGATGCACTGCGCACACGACGCGTATCTCATTCAGTGCAAGCACAATGTTCGGGTAGGCCACACCAAACTTGCGATGCAACACATTTGCCATTTCCGACAACACCTGCGTACTGACCCAGGTACCTGTCCCATCCATGACCAATTCCCGTGCGCGGGCACGTCGCTCAGGTTCATCTTCCGAGTAGAGATACAGCAGGACATTGGTATCCAGAAAGCGTTCAGCGGGCATTGGCTTCGTCACGATCAAACCGGAAATCGCGGGTTTTCAGGCTAAGCGCAGTAAAGCCGGGCGCTATCGTTGATGGTTCGCTTTCCGCATCCAGCAAAATCACCCGCACCCGACGACCATTCCAGCTGCGCAACCCGGCTGGCAAATCAAGCACGTCATCGTGAGGTTTCCCTATGAACTCAGCTGCCTGCATGACATTTCTCCTTCATTTTTCACCAACCACCATGAATACTTCCTGGCTGATGATGCGGTTTCAAAGGTACAGCAGTGCAGTAGGTGGAAAAGAGCGGAGTCTTCCACCGTATGGCCTTCGGCGGATGGCGCCTTCGGCTCATCCGCCCTACTCGGGCTCTATCGATATATTCGCGCAAGCCCTTGAGCAGGTCACGTGGTGCGTTCATTTTCCCTTCTTGTTAGCGCAATATTTGAGCACACGTTATCGTTTGCCAAGCGCCATCTTAACCGCCTCCCCCAACCCTGCCGGACTCTGCGCGACCACCACCCCCGCCGCTTCCAGTGCACGAATCTTGGCGTCCGCCGTGCCGGCACCGCCACTGATGATGGCACCCGCATGGCCCATGCGTTTGCCCTTGGGCGCGGTGCGGCCGGCGATGTAGGCGGCGACAGGCTTCTTCATGTTGGAGCGGATGAATTCGGCCGCCTCTTCTTCGCGCGTGCCGCCGATCTCGCCGACCATGATGACGGCTTCGGTTTGCGGGTCGGCTTCGAACATTTGCAGGCAGTCGATGAAGTCCAAACCCTTGATCGGGTCGCCGCCGATGCCCACGCACGTGGACTGGCCCAGGCCGAGCTGCGTGGTCTGGTGCACGGCTTCGTAGGTGAGCGTGCCGGAGCGGGAAACAATCCCGATCCTGCCCTTCTGATGGATGCGGCCGGGCATGATGCCGATCTTGCATTCGCCGGAGGTGATGAGACCGGGGCAATTGGGGCCGATGAGCTTGGCTCCGTTGGCCCGCAGGGCGGCTTTCACGTTCAACATGTCCAACACAGGAATGCCTTCGGTGATGCAGACAATGACCTCGATGCCCGCATCCGCCGCTTCGAGGATGGAGTCGGCGGCGAAGGCAGCCGGCACGTAGATCATGGTGGCCTGCGCGGCGGTGGCGCGCACGGCGTCGCGCACGGTGTTGAACACGGGCAGGTCGAGGTGCGTCTGCCCGCCCTTGCCGGGCGTCACGCCACCGACCATGCGCGTGCCGTAGGCGATGGCCTGCTCGGAATGGAACGTGCCCTGCTTGCCGGTGAAGCCCTGGCAGATGACGCGGGTGCTTTGATTGATGAGGATGCTCATTGGGCAGCCTCGAAGTTGACAGTACTAAATGACAATTTTTTTCTCCATGCCCCAACCATCCATGCCAGCTTCAACACCCTTGAACTCATTTCCTGTACGAAAACGAAACAAGATACGACCTGGCCACTCGCCTTCAGTCTCAACCCTGTAGCTCAAAATAAGCCCACCGAAAAAAGATGGTTTTGCTCGCGCTTTATGGAAATAAATTTCTCCGCCAACCAGTTGTTCAGCCGTGTCGGGTGAGATTTTCCACCAGCCGCTTTCCCATTCGTGATTTTCCTTATCGAGCATTTTCATATGCCCAAGATGCTCAATAAGATGTAAACGTGGCTTCATAGGTGCTATCTCTAAACGGCATGTTCCACCGCCAGCTCCGCCGCATGCGTCAGGCTATCCGCCGCGAGAATCGCCAGCCCCGACTGCGCCAGCAGCGCGCGGCCTTCGTCGGCGTTGGTGCCTTCGAGGCGCACCACGACCGGCACCTGCACACCCACGTCCTTCACCGCCTGGATGATGCCTTCGGCGATGACGTCGCAGCGCACGATGCCGCCAAAGATGTTGATGAGCACCGCTTTCACGTTGGCGTCGAGCAGAATGATCTTGAAGCCCTGCGCCACGGTTTCCGGCGTGGCACCGCCGCCGACGTCGAGGAAGTTGGCGGGCATGCCGCCCTTCAGCTGGATCAGGTCCATGGTCGCCATCGCGAGGCCCGCGCCGTTGACCATGCAGCCGATGTTGCCGGCGAGCGCGACGTAGTTCACGTTGGCTGCGTGCGCGGCGGCTTCCTTGGCGTCGATCTGGCGCATGTCCATCATCTCGGCCAGGGCACGGCGGCGATAGAGCGCGTTGTCGTCGATGCTCATCTTGCAGTCGAGCGGCAGCACGCGGTTATCTGCCGTGACGACGAGCGGATTGATTTCGAGCAGGCTCAAGTCGTTGGCGATGAACACGCGGTAGAGCGCAGGCAGGAGCTTGCAGAAATCCTTGTAGGCGTCGCCGGTGAGTTCCAGCGCAAAGGCCAGCGCGCGGCACTGGAAATCCTGCACGCCGAGCAGCGGGTCGCACCATTCCTTGAGCACTTTCTCCGGCGTGGCGTGCGCAACCTCCTCGATCTCCATGCCGCCGGCGGCGGAGGCGACGATGGCGACGCGCTCGGTCTCGCGGTCGAGCAGCAGGGAGAGATACAGCTCGCGCGCAATGGCAAGGGTTTCCTCGACCAGCACCTGGTTCACCGGCTGGCCGTCGGGGGCGTTCTGGATCGTGACGAGGGGTTTGCCGAGCAGCGCGGCAGCGGTGTCGCGCACCGCATCGGGCGACTTCACGAGCTTGACGCCACCGGCCTTGCCACGGCCACCGGCGTGGATTTGTGCTTTCACCACCCAGGCTTCGCCGCCCAGGGTGTGAGCTGCGGCCATGGCCTCCTCCGGACTGTGGGCTGCAATCCCGCGCGGCGTGTTAAGGTTGGCCGCGCGCAGGATCTGCTTGGCCTGGTATTCGTGCAGATTCATGAATGATGGGTATGGAAGCTCGCCAAAACGTGCATTTTGAAGCAAACCCCCCCGATGCGGAAGCCGCAGCCGTGGACTCACCCGTAACAACCGGACCGGTCGTCCGCGTCGTCACGCGCATGGCCGAACTCGACGCGGGCGCGTGGGACGCGCTGGCGGGTGAATCGCCCTTCGTGCGTCACGCCTTCCTCGCCGCGCTGGAGGCCACCGATTGCGTCGGTGCCCACATCGGCTGGGAGCCGGTGCATCTCGCGCTGTTCCGCGACGGCGTGCTGGCTGCGGCCATGCCGCTTTACGTCAAGCACCATTCCTGGGGCGAGTTCGTGTTCGACTGGGCCTGGGCCGACGCCTATCGCCGCCATGGCCTGCACTACTACCCCAAGCTCGTCTGCTGCGCGCCCTTCTCGCCCGTACCCGGCCCGCGCCTGCTGGCCACGAACGACGCCGACCGCCAGGCGCTGATCCAGGCCGCGCTTAAGCTCACGCACGACAGTGGATGCTCATCCTTCCACCTGCTGTTCCCCGGCGAAGCCGACCAGGCGGTGCTGCACGCCGCCCCGATGCTGCACCGCAGCGGTTTCCAGTTCCACTGGCACAACGCGGGCTACACCACGTTCGACGATTTCCTCGCCGCGCTCACCCACGACAAGCGCAAGAAGATCAAACAGGAACGCAGGAAACTGGCGAACCTCGGCGTCAGCTTCCGCTGGGTGGAAGGCACGGAGAGCACCGACGCCGACTGGGATCATTTCCTGCGCTGCTACGCCGATACCTACGCCCGTCACCGCAGCGACCCGCACCTCAACCGCGCCTTCTTCATGGCCCTGCGCGAAACGATGCCGGACAATCTGCTGCTCGTCATCGCCGACCGCGACGGCATCCCCGTCGCCTGCTCGTTCTGTATGAAGGACAGCGAACGCCTGTACGGCCGCCACTGGGGCACGCTGGAATACCTGCCGGGGCTGCATTTCGAAACCTGCTACCAGCAGGGCATCGAGTACGCCATTGCCCGGGGGCTACAAGTCTTTGAAGGCGGCGCGCAGGGCGAACACAAACTTGCGCGCGGCCTGGTGCCCACTGCCACGCATTCCTGGCACTGGCTGGAAAACACTGAATTCCGCGAGGCGATCGACCGGTTCCTCGAACGCGAGACCGAGGCCGTCACCCACTACATGGACGAGATGGAAGGACCGTTCCGGCGCGAGCCGGAATAAGGGCCATGCCTTCTGTCATCGATATGCCTTATTCGTCATTCAGCATCGCTTGCGCGTAGAATCGCGCGAAACAAGCGGAGCCGTACTGTTGTTCGCAATTCCTGAAGGGGAAACCATGAAATCCACACATCTGGCCGCAGCCCTGGCGCTCGGCATGAGCGGCACGGCACAGGCCAACATCGACATCCAGTTCGATTTCACCTACGACATCGGCAGCTTTTTTGCATCTGCCGATCGCCTGGCTGCGCTCAATGCTGCGGCCAGCGTCTTTGAAACCCGGTTCGCCGACACGCTCTCTGGGATCGTGTCTTCCGGCAGCAACAGCTTCGATACGGTTTTCTTCAACCCATCCAATCCGAACACCAACATCACGCTCGACAGCGCCAGCATCGCGGCCGACGTGGTGCGTGTCTACGTGGGGGCAACCAATCTGGGTGGCAGCACCCTGGGAGTGGGCGGTCCGGGCGGATTCCAGTGCTCTGGCTTAGGCAGCTTTTGCGCAGATGCCAGCAATCGGGGCGAGGGCGACGTAAGCGGCAACGACGCCGTGGATTTTGCCCCCTGGGGCGGAGCCATGAGCTTCAACTCCACCATCTCCTGGCATTTCGGCCTGACCCCCACGGGTCTGGAAAGCGGGGAGTCGGATTTCTATTCCGTGGCGCTGCATGAACTGGCCCACGTCCTGGGCTTCGGCACGTCGGATTCATTTGACCGTTATGTGGATGGCAGCTTCTACGGCCCTGCCGCCATGGCGGTGCACGGCGGTGCGGTCCCCATGGCGAACGACGGGGCGCACTGGTTTGACGGCACACGCAGCGTCGTCAATGGCGTGTCCCAGGAAGCGGCCATGGATCCGACCATCCGGTTTGGTACCCGCAAGAACTTTACCGATCTCGACTACGCCGCCATGCGTGACGTGGGTTGGGAAGTGACGCCGGTGCCCGAAGCCGAAACCTGGGCCATGATGCTTGCCGGCCTGGGACTGGTGGGCGTTGCTGCGGCACGTCGGCGGTCACGCTGACTCCTTCGGACCGGCATGAACCAAGCGGGCCCTGGCCCGCTTTTTTCTTTGGCTCAGGCTAACACCGCGACCAGATAGGTCACGTAGAGTGCGCCATTTACAAACAGGTGCCACACGCGCAGCCCACCGTTCAGCGCAGCCCAGCGCAACCAGAATGCTGCCAGCAACGTGATGCCCACACCGAGCCAGACCGCGCGCTGCTCGGCAGTCCACGGCGTGAGCGAAATGCCGATGGCCGGCAGCAAGGTGCCCTGGAACACCATCGCGCCGGTGATGTTGCCGAACGCCAGGGTGTCCTTGCGCTTGCGTATCCACAAAATGGAATTCACCTTTTCCGGCAGTTCGGTGGCGATGGGGATGATCATCAGCGACAGCAGCAGGGCCGAGATACCGATGATGGGTGCAACCTGTTCCACCCCCTGGATGAAGCCCTTGGCCCCCACAACCAGCAAGGTGAGTCCCAGGGCCAGTTGCACGATGATGCTGAACAGGGTGTAGGGCAGTCCCAGCCGCGTCAGCAGCATGGCCGAACTGGCTTCGGTGCCGTGGCCATCTTCCACCAGCCTGGCCGATGCACGCAGCGTCAGCAGCACGTAGACGAAGTAGATCGTCACCATCACGAAGGCCAGCGCCGCCCGCACCAGACCGTCGCCATGGGGGATGAACATGGCCACAAACGCCAGCAGAAACGCCATCAGGAAAAAATCCAGGTCACGCTTGAGGCCGCTGCGTTCCGGCATGAGACGCCCCCTGAGGCCCCGCCGGCCGAGTGCGGCCAGGCCCATCAGGCAAAGCGACAGGGTGGACAGCATGAGGGGGGCACCGAGAATCGCGCCCACGCCGATTTCATGACCGGACTCGACGCTGCTCGCGGCACCGAATATGGCCAGCAGTGGCACCAGTGTTTCCGGCATGGCCGTGCCCACGGCGGCGAACAGCGAGCCCGTTACCCCTTCCGATATCCGCAGCCTTTCACCCAGGTGTTCCAGCGCGTTGACAAAGATTTCCGCCGCCACGAGGATGAGCAGCAGATAACCCAGGAGTTCGAGAAACAGCATGGACGGCCATCCGAAGTATGCGAGCGGCGATTCTAGCAGCGCCACAGCGGAGACTTTCCTGCGCCTGGGCGAGGGGGCCTACCATGGCCATCTGGCAACCACGGATGGTGTGGTTGCCGTGCTTTTCAGCCATCCGGACTGTAGCAGCTGCCGCGCCTGGAAGAAGTTGTTGCCCGTGTCGCTGGCTGGCATTGCCCGACAGCTATTCGAGGTCGACGTAAGCGAAGCCACGGGAGTCGCACGCTACTTCGACATCTTTCATCTGCCGACCCTCTATCTGTATCGCGATGGCCACTTCCACGCTGAGCTTCAGTGCGAAGCCAGCACGCCCGCCATCCGGCAGACTGCCATCGATCTGCTGGCCGCGCCCGGACAGGACGAACCCTGAAGCGATTTCAGCAGACGCGGGTTTTCAGATAGGCGGCAAATTCCTCGCTCACTTCCTTGTGCTTGAGCGCGTATTCCACGGTCGCCTGCAGGTAGCCGAGCTTGCTGCCACAGTCGTAACGGATGCCATCGTAGGCGTAGGCCAGCACCTGCTGTTCCTTGAGCAGTGCGGCAATGGCGTCGGTCAGTTGCAGTTCTCCGCCTGCCCCCGGTTTGAGATGCTGGATGTGATGGAAGATGCGCGGCGTTAGGATGTAGCGCCCCACCACACCCAGGGTGGAGGGGGCTTCCTCTGGCTTGGGCTTTTCGACGATGGCGTTGACGCGCGAAATCCGTTCGGCCATTGAAGTGGCATCGACGATGCCGTAGGCAGCGGTATCTTCGCGAGGTACGTCCTGCACGCCAAGAACCGAACACTGGTAGTAGTTGTACTGATCCACCATCTGCTTCATCACCGCCGGCTTGCCGTCGAGCAGGTCGTCGGCCAGGATCACGGCGAAGGGTTCGTTGCCCACCACCGGTTGCGCACACAGCACCGCGTGGCCCAGGCCCAGCGCTTCGGCCTGGCGGATATAGATGAAATTGACGCCAGCCGGCCGGATCGACTGCACCAGTTCCAGCACGCGATGCTTGTTGCGGGCGGCCAGTTCGGTTTCCAGTTCGTAGGCCTTGTCGAAGTGGTCTTCGACAGTACGCTTGGTGCGGCTGGAAATGAAGATGATGTCGGTGATGCCGGCGTCCATCGCCTCCTCCACCGCGTACTGGATCAGCGGCTTGTCGACGATGGGGAGCATTTCCTTGGGGCTGGCCTTGGTGGCGGGCAGGAATCGGGTGCCGAGGCCGGCAACGGGGAATACGGCTTTTTTCACTTTTTGCATCTGTCTCTTTCCTGATGGTTGGCAACCTGGGTTGCTTCAAAAATCGAAGTTCTTCTGCTCCGCTTGTGTCTCGCCGGCCAGCAGGTCCAGGAGGCCGGACTCATCGAGTATGGCCACACCGAGTTCCTGCGCCTTGGCCAGCTTGCTGCCGGCTTCTGCACCCGCCACGACGTAATCCGTCTTCTTCGATACCGAGCCGGCGACCTTGCCGCCTGCCGCCTCGATCCTGTCCTTGGCAGCGTCACGCGTCAGCGTGGGCAGGGTACCGGTGAGCACCAGCGTCTTGCCGGCAAGCTTACCCGCCGATTGTTGCACACCCGTGGTTTCGGGCCAGTTCACGCCGGCTTCACGCAGACGCCTCACCACATCGAGATTGTGCGGTTCGGCAAAGAACTGCCGGATCGACTCCGCGACGATGGGCCCCACATCACGCACGGCGAGGAGTGCTTCTTCGCTTGCGTCGATCAGTGCATCGAGCCGGCCGAAATGCCGCGCCAGATCCTTGGCCGTGGTCTCTCCGACATTACGGATGCCCAGTGCAAAAATGAAGCGCGCCAAAGTCGTGGTCTTGCTGGCCTCGATGGCATCCGCGAGATTGGCAGCGGACTTCTCTGCCATGCGGTCCAGCCCGGCGAGCGTGGCCGGCTCCAGCCGGTACACGTCGGCAGGCGAATGCACCAGACTGCGTTCGACCAGTTGATCGACCAGTTTGTCGCCCAGGCCTTCGATATCCATGGCGCGCCGGCCGGCAAAATGCAGCAGGGCCTGCTTGCGCTGCGCGGCACAGTAGAGCCCGCCGGTGCAGCGCACGGCAGCTTCGCCATCGAGCCGCACCACATGCGAACCGCAGACCGGACAGACCGGATGGTTCTCCAGAATGCGATAGCGCGCCGGCTCGGGTTGCGGACGGCGCTCGGGCAGTACGCCCACCACCTCGGGAATCACATCGCCGGCGCGGCGCACGATGACGGTATCGCCCACACGCACGTCCTTGCGGTCAATTTCATCCTGGTTGTGCAGGGTGGCGTTGGTGACGGTCACCCCGCCCACGAACACCGGCGCGAGCCGCGCCACCGGCGTAAGCGCCCCGGTGCGGCCCACCTGCACATCAATGGCCTCGACCACGGTGAGCTCTTCCTGTGCCGGGTATTTGTGCGCCACCGCCCAGTTGGGTTCGCGCGAGGCAAAACCCAGCGCGGCTTGCAGGGCAAGCGAATCGACCTTGTACACCACGCCATCGATGTCGAACCCCAGGTCGTTACGACGGGCTTCGATGGCGTCGTGGAATGCAACCAGCTCGTCCGCCCCCAGGCAGACCGCACGCTCCGCGCACACCGGCACTCCCAGTGCAGCCAGTGCGTCGAGCGTGGCGCTGTGTGTATCCGGCTGCTCCGGCCAGCCCTGCACATCGCCCAGCCCGTAGGCAAAGAACGCCAGGGGACGCTGCGCGCACAGCCGGGGATCGAGCTGGCGTATGCTGCCGGCCGCGCCGTTGCGGGGATTGACCAACGCCGGCTTGCCTGCCGCCCGCTGGGTTTCGTTGTAGCGCTCGAAGTCGGCGCGGCGCATGTAGGCCTCGCCCCGCACTTCGAGCACGGCGGGCGGCTTGCCGGCAAGCCGCAAGGGAATGGCGTGGATGGTGCGGACGTTCTGCGTGACCTCTTCGCCGGTTTCGCCGTCACCACGCGTGACGGCGTGCACCAGCAGCCCGTGCTCATAGCGCAGGCTGATCGCCAGACCGTCGAACTTGAGTTCGGCGTGGTAACGGATGGGCGGTGCCGCCAGCGAGGCGTCGAGCTTGCCGGCACGCCCGAGCTGGTCGAGTTTCTTGCGCACCAGGGCATCGAACGCATGGGCACCGGCAGCCGTCGTGTCGGTCTCGGTGCGGATCGACAACATGGGCACCGTGTGCGTCAGCTTGGCAAAACCTTCGAGCGGCTTGCCGCCTACACGCTGCGTCGGCGAATCCGGGGTGGCGAGTTCAGGGTGCTCGGCCTCCAGCGACTGGAGTTCACGGAACAGCCGGTCATATTCCGCGTCGGGAACCGTCGGTGCATCGAGTACGTAATAGGCATGGTTATGCCGTTCGATTTCCTGGCGCAACGCCGTGGCGCGCGCCAGAACCGCCGGCGACACCATCAGGAAAAGAGGCGCAGGGCTCGCCGCGAACCGGAGGGGACGCCGCGTGCGTCCATCCGTTCGTAGATCTGCGCGAGCTGGGCGCGGATTTTCTCGATACCGCTGTCGGTGAGCGGGCGCAGGTTGTCGTCGACCAGTATGCCGCCCACTTCATTGGCCAGCCGACGACCAAAGGTCACCATGCCGTCAAAGACCTTGACCCCGTCCGGCACGCGCGGCACGTCGAATTGCAGCGTCACGCCCTGTGAAGTCTGGCCTTCGTGGACTTCGCCGGTAAACGGTTCGGCGTCATGGTTGCACAGGGCATAAAGCGGTTCGCCCCTGCTGTCGAGCAGCTGGAACACCCCATCGGCACCCAGCGCCATGCCGCCAGCCTCGGCCTCGCGCACGATACGCACGAGGTTGACCGCACCTTCGCCGCGCGCCACCACATTGAGTCCGATCAGCACATCGACATCGACACAGAAACGATCGATCGATTGCGCGCGTTCCAGCGCTTCTGTGCTGTCGTCGCAGGCAATGCGCAGACCGTGCGATTTCGCCACGCCGGTCAGCACGCTGCACAGTGTGGCCAGCTGTTCTTCGCTCACGGCTCCATTGCGGTCGGCAAGTTGCAGGGTCACCACCAGTTGCTGGTAATGTGCATCGCGCCAGGGCTGGACCTCTTCCCACTCGCCACCAGACGGCAGGCCGTGCCAGCGCACCAGCTTGCCCAGACCACGCAGCTGGTTGAACGCATCGGCAAAGGCACTGGCAAGAATGCCGTCACCCTGGATGCGGACCCGGTATTCCATCAACTCGTCATACGGCGCGGGCGGGGCCACGGTCGGCACGCTCGGTGCACGCGGCGCAACGGGCGGCGGCGTACGCGGGGTCTCGGCCAGAGGCACGGGCGCGGGAGTGGGCGCGGATGCGGCCACAGGGGGTTCGGGCTCGATGTGCAGGCGGGGTTCGCCGAGTTCGATGACGACATCGTCGTCATCCGGTTCGAAACGCGGTTCACGCAAGGCGGGTTCGATCCGGTCCCGCGTGTGGGATGCCACCGGCGCGGCGGCATCCGCGAGGGGATCAACCTCGGGCGGCCGGAAAGCATGGTCAGCCTGTTTGCGGAAGCGTCGTTCCTGAAACTGGTTGAACAGCAGCACGACGACGACCACCACCACGCCGACGGCCAGCAAACCGATTTGCAATTCACTCATGCGTTTTTCTCGCCTGTGGAGATTGTGCGGTCACGACGCGAACAAACCATTCGTTGGGCGCGATCATGCCCAGCTCGTTGCGTGCGCGTTCCTCGATGGCATCGCGACCCTGCTTCAGATCGCCCAGTTCGGCCAGCAGACTGGCGTTGCGGGTTTGCAGGCGGTGGTTCAATGCCTGCTGGGTACTGATTTCCTGTGCATGGGCGCGCACCTTCAACCAGCCGCCCTCGCCCAGCCACAGGGGATATTGCAGCAGGATGACGGCCGCGCCCAGTGTCCAGGCGAGGCCCTGGGTACGCAGCCGCGTGCCCAGTTTGTCCCACGTGTTAGCCGCGCTGACGGAACGCATCACGTCCAGGGTAGCTCGCCGTGTCACCGAGTTCTTCCTCGATGCGCAGCAGCTGGTTGTATTTGGCCATGCGGTCGGAACGCGACAGCGAACCGGTCTTGATCTGGCGTGCGTTGGTGGCCACCGACAGGTCGGCGATGGTGCTGTCCTCGGTTTCGCCCGAACGGTGCGAAATCACCGAGGTGTAGCCGGCCTGCTTGGCCATTTCAATGGCCTGGAAGGTTTCCGACAGGGTGCCGATCTGGTTGACCTTGATCAGGATGGAGTTGGCGATGCCCTTGTCGATGCCTTCCTTGAGAATCTTGGCATTGGTGACGAAGAGATCGTCGCCGACGAGCTGGATCTTGGTGCCGAGCTTGTCGGTGAGCACTTTCCAGCCGTCCCAGTCGCCTTCGGCCATGCCGTCCTCGATGCTGATGACGGGATACTTGTCGCACCAGGCGGCGAGATAGTCGGCCATTTCGGCGGAGCTGAGCTTCTTGCCTTCGGATTCGAGGTGGTAGAGGCCGTCCTTGTAGAACTCGGAGGCGGCGCAGTCGACACCGATGGCCACGTCGATGCCGGGCTGCAGGCCGGCCTTCTCGATGGCCTGCACGATCAGCTTCAGCGCCGCTTCGTGCGATTCAAGGTTGGGCGCAAAGCCGCCTTCGTCGCCGACAGTGGTCGCCATGCCCAGATCATCCAGCAGCTTCTTCAGGGCGTGGAACACTTCGGCACCATACCTTAAAGCTTCGCGGAAGCTCGGCGCGCCGACCGGAATGATCATGAATTCCTGCATGTCGATGTTGTTGTTGGCGTGCGCACCACCGTTGATGATGTTCATCATCGGCACCGGCAGGACCATCGGCGCTGCACCGCCGAGGTAGCGGTAGAGCGGCAGGCCGGCCTGCTCGGCGGCGGCGCGGGCGCAGGCCATCGACACGGCGAGCAGCGCGTTGGCACCGAGGCGGGATTTGTTCTCGGTGCCGTCGAGGTCGATCATGGTCTTGTCGATGAAGGCCTGGTCTTCCACGTCGAGCCCGATGATCGCTTCGCAGATTTCGGTGTTGACGTGCTCGACGGCCTTCAGCACGCCCTTGCCCAGATAGCGGCTCTTGTCGCCGTCGCGCAGCTCGATCGCCTCGCGCGAGCCGGTGGACGCGCCGGACGGCACGGCCGCACGGCCCATTACGCCCGATTCCAGCAGCACGTCGGCTTCAACAGTGGGATTGCCACGGGAGTCAAGAATTTCCCGGGCGATGACATCGATGATTGCGCTCAATTTGTTTCCTTAGGGTTCAAGTCTTGGAGATGACGGACGCGCGGCCCGCCGGCTCCTCCGTTCAGATTTTCATCAGTTTGTGTTCTGCGAATCCGCGCTGTTTCACCAGCGCGTCGATTTCCTTCAGCGTTTCCAGGAGTTCCTTCATCATGCCCAGCGGCCATGCGTTGGGGCCGTCGGACAGCGCGCATTCGGGATTGGGGTGCGTCTCGGCAAACAGTCCGGCCACGCCGGTGGCCACCGCCGCACGCGCCAGCACCGGCACGAACTCGCGCTGGCCGCCGCTCTTGGTGCCCTGACCGCCCGGCTGCTGCACCGAATGGGTGGCGTCGAACACCACCGGACACTGGGTGGCGCGCATGATCGCCAGGCCGCGCATGTCGGACACCAGCGTGTTGTAGCCGAACGAGACGCCGCGCTCGCACACCATGATCTGCTCGTTGCCGACCGCGCGCGCCTTGTCGACGACGTTCTGCATGTCCCACGGCGCGAGGAACTGACCCTTCTTGATGTTGACCGGCTTGCCCGCCTTGGCCACGCTCTGGATGAAGTTGGTCTGACGGCAGAGGAAGGCTGGCGTCTGCAGCACGTCGACCACCGAAGCAACCTCGTCCAGCGGCGTGTCCTCGTGCACGTCGGTCAGCACCGGCACGCCGAGCTGTTTCTTCACCTCGGACAGGATGCGCAGGCCTTCTTCCAGACCCAGGCCACGGAAGGACTGGGTGGACGAGCGGTTGGCCTTGTCGAACGAGGACTTGTAGATGAAGGGCACGCCGAGCGCCGCGCACATTTCCTTCAACTGGCCGGCGGTATCCATCGCCAGCTGTTCGGATTCGATGACACAGGGGCCGGAAATCAGGAACAGCGGCTGATCGAGCCCCGCTTCGAAATGACACAGTTTCATGCGCGTTTCTCCTCCTGGCAGGCCAGTGCGGCCTTGACGAACGCGCTGAACAGCGGATGGCCGGCGCGCGGGTTACTGGTGAATTCGGGATGGAACTGACAGCCGACGAACCAGGGATGCACGTCCTGCGGCAGTTCGACCATTTCGCACAGATCGGTGCCCGGCGCACGGCCCGCCACGACCAGGCCCTTGGCTTCAAGCTGGGCCAGCAGGGTGTTGTTCACTTCGTAACGGTGGCGATGGCGTTCGACGATGCTGTCCGCACCATACACGCTGCGCGCCAGCGTGCCGGCCTTGAGATTGCAGGGCTGGCCGCCCAGGCGCATGGTGCCGCCGAGATCCGACTGCTCGCTGCGCTTTTCGACCTGGCCGGTGCGATCCAGCCATTCGGTGATGAGGCCGATGACGGGGTGCGTGGTCGCAGGCTCGAATTCGGTGGAATGCGCATCGCCCATGCCGGCCACGTCGCGCGCATATTCGACCACGGCAAGCTGCATGCCGAGGCAGATGCCCAGATAGGGCACGCGGTTCTCGCGGGCGTAGCGGATGGCGGCGATCTTGCCCTCCACGCCACGCTTGCCGAAACCACCGGGCACCAGGATCGCGTCCATGCCTTTCAGCACGTCGATGCCGGATTTCTCGATCTGCTCGGAATCGATGTAATGGATCTTCACCCGGCTGCGCGTATGCATGCCGGCGTGGATCATCGCCTCGGACAGCGATTTGTAGGACTCGGTGAGATCGACGTACTTGCCGACGAAGGCGATGTCGACGGTGTGCTGGGGGTGTTCCAGCGCATCGACCAGCCGGGTCCACACAGAGAGGTCGGCGGCACGCGCCAGGATGTCGAGCTTGTGGCAGACGATCTCGTCGAGCATCTGCTGGTGCAGCATGGCGGGAATCTTGTAGATCGAGTCGGCGTCGCGCACCTCGATCACGGCCTCAGGGCGCACATTGGTGAAAAGCGCGATCTTGCGCCGCTCGTCCACCGGAATCTCGCGATCGGCCCGGCACAGCAGGATGTCGGGCTGGATGCCGATCTCGCGCAGTTCCTTCACGCTGTGCTGCGTGGGCTTGGTCTTCAGCTCGCCGGCCGTGGGAATGTAGGGCAGGAGCGTGAGGTGGATGAAGCAGGTGTTCTTCGGCCCGTCTTCAAAGCCCATCTGGCGGATCGCCTCCAGGAAGGGCAGCGATTCGATGTCGCCCACGGTGCCGCCGATCTCGACCAGCGCGACATCGGCATCGCCCGCGCCGTCGCGGATGTGGCGCTTGATTTCGTCGGTGATGTGCGGAATGACCTGCACCGTGCCGCCGAGGTAGTCGCCGCGGCGCTCCTTGTCGATGACCGACTTGTAGATCTGGCCGGTGGTGAAGTTGTTGCGTCGGCTCATGCGCGCGCTGGAGAAGCGCTCGTAGTGGCCCAGGTCGAGGTCGGTCTCGGCGCCATCGTCGGTGACGAACACCTCGCCGTGCTGGAACGGGCTCATGGTGCCGGGATCGACGTTGATGTACGGATCGAGCTTCAGCAGGGTGACGCGGATACCGCGCGATTCGAGCAGCGCAGCGAGCGAGGCGGAGGCGATCCCTTTCCCTAGGGAAGAAACCACTCCGCCGGTGACAAACACGTACTTCGTCATGTTGTATGGCGGGGGCGGGTGATGACGGATTCTACTCCATAGCCCGGGTCGGCTCAATGACGCTGCGCACCTTCCGGGCCCAATATTCCGGCGGCCCCTGCCGCCCGGCCGGCAGGCCTAGAATCCGCCAATATAGGCGTACCCGTCGTTCTGGAGCTTGATCAGGCGGGTATAGCCGTCGTGGACGATGGTCACGCCCGGCAGCACGTCGTCAGGCACCCAGCCTCGGGCGCGCATCACGCTGTGGCAGATTTCGACATGCACTCCCAGATTGAGCAGGTCCTGCACGATCTTGGCGTTGAGATTCACCGCAAAGGGATCGCCCACCGCCTGCTGCCAGCTGTCGTCGACCAGCAGGAACATCGCGGCGTCGCCATGCAGCACCAGATGCAGGTCCAGTTGGTCCGGCTTCACGCCCTGCTTGCCAAAAGCCTCGATCAGGCCGCGTGCGTAGTACAGGCCCTTGCTGATGCCCGCCGCGACTTCCCCGGAATGAATGTCATAGACCGCCTTGTAGCGGGCCGCCGGGTCCACCTTCACCATGGGGCGAGGCTCGGTTGACTGGGCCAGGGCCGATACCGGCAGGGCGGTAAAACAGAATGCACACAATGCGACGCGCGCGACAGCAACAGGATTCATGGCAATTTCCTCGGCATAGAACCAGTGGAGTCAAACTTCCGGCACCAGTTCCACCTGCGCCGTGCCGTCGGCGCGCAGGATGCGCACACCGAGCACGCAGTATTCGGTCTGGGTCACGGGTGGCGTGGGATCGTCGGCGCAGTTGCAGCCGGCGATGATGCCGGCATACATCACGCCGACTCTCAGTTCCAGCATCCCGGGCAATTCCTGCGTCGCCATCAGCAGGGCATGAAACGCCTCGTCGGCCACCGCACTCGAATACGCCAGGCCCTGTTGCAGCGGCAGGCAGGCGGGATCCAGCCCCTCGAACTCACGCTTGAAGGTGGCTGCGAAATCCGGCGTACCCCAGGCTGCCAGCGTGGCGTCGAGCGAGAGCCTCATCGCGCCTGACTGACTCGCGACGTCACAGCACCCTCGCCAGCACGTAAACACCGACCATGGCGAACGCCAGGGCAATTTTCAGCAGTGCCCCGAAAAGCAGCCCCAGCGTCGCCCCCACCCCCGCATGTGTAGCCCGGCGAATCGAGCCGTTGCCGGTGAACTCGCCGATCACCGCGCCCACAAATGGACCCAGCAGCAAGCCGGGCAGGCCGAAGAAGAGTCCGACCAGTGCGCCTATCGCCGCACCCCAGATGGCGCGGCCCGACGCGCCGAATTTCTTGGCACCCATCGCGGTCGCGAGGAAATCGACGCCATAACTCGCCAGCGCCAGCACCCCCAGCAGGCTCAGGGTCGCCAAGCCGACGTAGGCAAAATTTTCCGCCCAGGCCAGCAGCACGAGGCCGGCAAACACCAGCGGAATGCCCGGCAGCATGGGCAGCACGAGGCCGGCAAATCCCACCGCGATCAGTACGGCGGCGAGCGTCCAGAAAATGAGCTGTGTGGTCGGGTCCATGGCCAAAGCTTAAGTGAATTCCCGCGCGGCGTCTTTCAGCCTGACGGGCCAGGGTCGATAATGCCTTCCCTTTGTCATCCCCATGACCGGCATGTTCCCCTCCCAGCAGCGCGTCGTCGTTCTCGGTGCCAGCCACAAGCCCGAGCGCTATTCCAACCAGGCCATCCGCCTGCTTATGGAATGCGGGCATACCGTCATCCCCGTGCATCCCCGGCTGGACCGGGTTGAGGGCCTGCCCGTGGTCGCCAGCCTGGATGCGCTCGCCGACCCCGTCGACACCCTCACGCTCTACGTCGGCCCCGACCGTTCGGCCGAGCTCGTCGATGCCATCATCCGGCTGCACCCCGGCCGCGTGATCTTCAACCCCGGCACCGAAAGCCCCGCGCTCGAATCACGCCTCGACGCTGCCGGCATTCCGCACGAACGCGCCTGCACCCTGGTGCTGCTGCGCACCGCCCAGTTCTGATTCCCGCCTGCCCTGTCTTCCTGTCACCCGTCATACCATGCTCCCCACCATCGAACATCGCCTCGCCGCCGAAGTTGCGGCCAAACCTGCTCAGATTGCTGCCGCCGTCGCCCTCCTCGACGAAGGCGCAACGGTGCCCTTCATTGCGCGCTATCGCAAGGAGGCCACCGGTGGCCTCGACGACGTGCAACTGCGCCTGCTGGAGGAACGACTGCGCTACCTGCGCGAACTCGAAGCGCGCCGCACGGCCATCCTCCAGTCCATCGAGGAACAGAACAAGCTCACACCCGAACTGCGCCAGGCCGTGCTGCTCGCACCTGACAAGGCGCAGCTTGAAGACCTCTACCTGCCTTACAAACCCAAACGTCGCACGCGCGCGCAGATTGCGCGCGAAGCCGGGCTGGACGCCCTGGCCGATGCGCTGCTGGCCGACCCGACGCTGACGCCGGAGACCGAGGCCGCACGCTACCTGCGCGAGCCTTTCAGCACCGCCGACGGCGACAACGCCGGCGTACCCGACACCAAGGCAGCGCTCGACGGCGCACGCCAGATCCTGATGGAACGCTTTGCCGAAGACGCGACCCTGCTGCAAAGCCTGCGCGAATTCCTGCAGGACCATGGTGTGGTGCAGGCCAATGTCATCGCTGGCAAGGAAGCCAGCGCAGAAAAATATGCCGACTATTTCGACCACGCCGAACAGCTGGCCACCATGCCCTCGCATCGCGCGCTCGCGGCATTTCGCGGCAGGCGCGAGGAACTGCTCGACGTGCGCCTGCGCCTCGACAGCGAAACCGCGCAACCCGCCTGGAGCGATCCGCACAACCCCTGCGAGGCGCGCATTGCCGCACGTTTCGGCATTGCCGACCAGGGCCGTCCCGCTGACCGCTGGCTGATGGATACCGTGCGCTTCGCCTGGCGCGTGAAAGTCGGCATGCATCTGGAAACGGAACTCATGGCCGCGCTGCGCGCCCGCGCCGAAACCGAAGCCATCCAGGTATTCGCGCGCAACCTGCGCGATCTGCTGCTGGCCGCGCCTGCCGGCCCGCGCGCAACCATGGGACTCGACCCCGGGGTACGCACCGGCGTGAAGGTCGCCGTCGTCGACGCCACCGGCAAGGTCGTCGATACCGCCACGGTCTACCCGCACCAGCCGAGAAACGACTGGGACGGCGCGCTGCATGTGCTTGGCCAGCTGGCGGCGCGGCATCGGGTGGCGCTCATCGCCATCGGCAACGGCACGGCCTCGCGCGAAACCGACCGCCTCGCGCGTGACCTCATCAAGCGGCATCCCGAACTGGGCCTCACCAGCATCGTCGTCTCCGAAGCCGGCGCATCGGTCTACTCCGCATCGGAGTTCGCCTCGCGCGAACTGCCCGAGCTCGATGTTTCGCTGCGTGGCGCGGTCTCCATCGCGCGCCGCCTGCAGGATCCGCTCGCCGAACTGGTGAAAATCGACCCCAAGTCCATCGGTGTCGGCCAGTACCAGCACGACGTCAGCGAATTCCAGCTGGCGCGTTCGCTCGATGCCGTGGTGGAAGACTGTGTCAACGCCGTCGGCGTCGACGTCAACACCGCGTCGGTGCCGCTGCTGGCGCGCGTGTCGGGCCTGTCCGGCAGCGTGGCGCAGGCCATCGTCGCGCAGCGCGACGCACGCGGTCGCTTTGCCACCCGCGCGCAACTGCGCGACGTGCCGCGCCTGGGCGAGAAAACGTTCGAGCAGGCAGCCGGCTTTCTGCGCGTCATGGACGGCGACAACCCGCTTGACGCCTCCGCCGTCCACCCCGAGTCCTACCCGGTGGCCGAACGCATCCTCGCCGACCTGAAGCTGGACCTGAAAGCGCTTGCTGCCCAGCCCGGCAAGCTCAAGGCCATCGAAGCGAGCCAGTACGCGGATGACCGCTTCGGCCTGCCGACCATCCGCGACATCCTGCGCGAACTGGAAAAACCCGGCCGTGACCCGCGCCCCGAATTCACCACCGCCGCCTTCAAGGAAGGCGTGGAAACCCTCGCCGACCTCAAGCCCGGCATGCTGCTCGAAGGCGTGGTCACCAACGTCGCCGCCTTCGGGGCCTTTGTCGACATCGGCGTGCACCAGGATGGCCTCGTCCACATCTCCGCGCTGGCTGACCGCTACGTGAAAGACCCGCACAGCGTGGTGAAGGCGGGCCAGGTGGTGAAAGTGAAAGTGCTGGAAGTGGACGACAGGCGCAAACGCATCGCGCTGACCATGCGCCTGAGCGACAGCGCCCCGCAAGCGGATGCCGCGCCGCGCCGCGAACCCCGCCCGCAGGGTCGCCCCGCTGCGGGCAAGCCCCAGCGACCGGTCGCGCCGTCACCCGCCAACGGGGCGATGGCCGCAGCGTTCGCCCGGCTCAAGACCTAGCTGACGGACCAGACTGCTGGCGCACGCTTACAGCCGCCGGCACTGATCCTCGCGATTGCCGTCGACACGGTTGCCACCCCCGCGCGGGGCCGGGCGGTTTTCCTTGCATTGCAGGTTGCCACCGACTCCATTGCCTGCAATCTCCGCCGCACCGCGATTCTGGAACACCTGGATGTTGCCGCCAACACGGTTGTCCAGCACGTCGAGCGCGCGCGCGTTGTCATCGAGCTGGATATCGCCCCCGACGTCGATACGCCGGATCGACGCGCCCCCGCCCTGCTTGATCTGGACATTGCCGCCCACGGTCGAGCGGCCGCTCACGCTCACCTGTCGCGCGCCTTCTGCCTGAATGTTTCCCGCCACGCGTATCGAGCGGGCCATCAGCGTGGCCCCCTCCTCGACCTTGAGGTTGCCCTCGATGCGCGTGCCGTCCAGCGTGCAGCGGGAGCCATCGGGCACACGCAGGTTGTCCACCGCAACCGGGCCCAGCGCACCACGACACACATGTTCGTCGGCATGCGCGGTGCCGAGGCTCAGGGCAGCGAATACACCCAGCGCGGTCAGCGTCAGGGAAGCGGAATGGGATGGGGTTTGCATGATGGAGCCTTCTGGGGTCAGCGCCCCGGCGGCCATCGCCCGGGCATGGCCGCAGTGTGGATCCGCTGCGTATCCGCAGTGTGTCGGCCTGCCACGGAATTGTTACGGAATGTATCCGCGTCGCAGGTGCTCACCGTCCACCCGGCAGGATGACTGCCTGCTACTGCCAGGGCGTGCCGTAGAGCCGCAGCGTGGCCTTGAAGCCTTTGTCGTTCTTGAGCGGGATGGCGACATAGGGTTTGCCCTGCCCGTCCTTGCGGCTCTCGGCGATGGTGTCCTCGGCCCCGGACCAGCCGCTGTCGGACAGCACGTAGCCCACGCGCCAGGAAGCGTCAGGCGTGGCCGGCGGAATTGCGTTGATGACGAGGGTGTCACGGAAGAGATATTCGCCCGGCACGTAGTGCTGGTCGACCGAGGATTCCTCGCCCATGTAGGTGAGCATCGATACGCAGAGCTGCACGGAGAACATCATTTCCTTGCGGTTCTCGGGCCGTTTGGAGGTGTCCATGAACACCGAGAACAGCGTGGGGTGCTTGGCCGCCGCCAGCAGGCTGCCTGCCTCGTCGAACAGCTCGCTGCGCTGCCGGAGCACGGCACTGTTGTTGGCGATGGTGCGGCGCGTCAGGTCGAAGTCGAGCGCGCCCCGCGTGGCCACCGCCACCTCGAAGTAATAGCCCACGCGGGTGCCGAGCAGTTTGCGCACGGTGCCGATGGGTGGCAGGGGCAGGTCTTCCACCTGCAGCACGCCGTCCACCCGCAGGTCGCCAAACAAAAAGCGTGTGAGGTTCTGGAAGCCCTCTTCCGAATTGACGATGCCGTGCGCGCCACTGTGGCAGCGGTGCACATGCGCCCTGGGCGAACCGGCCACGTAGGCATTCTCGATCCGCACCAGGCCATCGCTCAGTTCACCCGCCAGCAGGCGGGACGCACCCTTCGCCACGTCATAGTCCTTGCTGTTGGTCCCCACCAGGCAGAAGAAGCGCGCCGGATCGAACTTGCCGTCGAGCGAATTGGCCGGGGCTTTCTTGTCCTTGATTGCGAGATAGTCGCGCATGCGGTCGCGATTGAAATTGTTCATGTCCCACAGCTCGAAAAATCCCGGCGTGTTGAAGCCGCCCATCTCGATGCCATTGTGCGGCGTGGCGTAGGTGAACACCTTGTCCACCAGCTTGCGCGCCGCCGCGCTGCCGACCTTGTCGTTCTGCAGGAAACACCGGCACACCAGCCCGCCCATGGAATGCGCGACGAGATACACCTTGAAGTCTTCCGGCTTCATCTGGCCGTCCAGGCACACCTGGTCGCGTACCCGCAGGATGAGGTCGGACAGGCCCCGCGCGGCTTCTTCCACGGTGGGAATCCGGCCAGTACCAAAATCGGGATCGGCCACATCGTAATAGCGGTGGATGATGATGCTCTCGGGCGGAATCCTGGCATGCTCGCGTTGCAGGCCGTCCTGGTAGATATCGGAGTAGCCCAGCTTCATCAGGCGCACGATGGGCGACTCGAAGAACACCTTGCGCACCGCCCCGTTCCAGGCCTGACGTGATTTGGTCGAGCCATACTCCAGCCCCATGTACGGCGTGGCGGTCGTTTCCGTGATCTCCGTTTTGGTCATCGCGTAACCACGCACATAGATGATGGGATAGCGGGGACGCGTGGGCATGGTCTTATCCTTCCTGAACGGGTTGCTGCATTCTAGTCATGGGCACGGCAGACTCCAGCGCCCGCGCGCGCAACTGCCCGCAGCCGCCTTCCACGTCCTGTCCGGCCGAGTGCCGCAGCTTGGTGAGAATGCCACGCACATGCAGGCGTCGCGCCATCTCGGCCGCACGTTCCCAGCTCGGACGGCGGTAATCGAAGCCGTCGACGCCTTCCACGCTGTTGTAGGGAATCAGGTTCATCACCGCGTATTTGCCGGCCAGCAGGCGGGCAATGCCTTCGAGATCGGCCTCGCTGTCGTTGATGCCTTCGAGCAGCGTCCATTGATACTGAACGGGATAGCCCGTGAGGCGGGCGTAAGCCTCGCCCAGTTCCACCAGTTCCCCAGGTGCAATGTCCGGTGCCTTGGGCAGCAGGCGGCGGCGCAAGGCGTGATCGGTGGTGTGCAGCGACAGCGCCAGTGCCGGCTTCACCGCAGCCTGCGGCAGGCGCTCGAACACGCGCCGGTCGCCCACGGTGGAAAACACCAGGTTCTTGTGGCCGATGCCGCCTTCCACGCCCAGGAGGTCAATCGCCTCCAGCACGTTGTCCAGGTTGTGCGCCGGTTCGCCCATGCCCATGAATACCACTTTCTTCACCGGACGGCGGCGGCGCGCCAGCACCACCTGCGCCACGATCTCGGCGCTGCTCACCTGCCGCAGCAGGCCACTGCGGCCGGTCATGCAGAACACGCAGCCCACTGCACAGCCCACCTGCGTCGATACGCACACGCCGTCACGCGGCAGCAGCACCGTCTCCACTGTCTGGCCATCGGCCAGCGCCACCAGCAAACGCGCCGACGCATCCTCGCCCGGGTGTTCGGAATGCACCTGCGCCAGCGCCTCCAGATCGGCGAGCAGTGCGGGCAAGGCGTCGCGCAGCTTCAGCGGCAGGAAGTCTTCTGCACGGCGGCGCTTGATATCGAGCGAGCGCACCTGCGCCCAGGCGCGCAGCACCCGGCCCTGGTGGCAAGGCGCGGCACCGAGGTCACTGAGGCGCTGTCTGAGCTGGGCGATTCGCATGGCGCGCAAGCGTAGCACGCCGGTCGGGCCGGCATGCCGGCAGACAGGCCGGTTCACGCGTATCCACACGCATCGGGATAATGGGGCTTTCCCTACCCGACAGGCTCGCCATGCCCTTCATCCGGCTTTATCCCCTGCAGGAAATCCAGCCGCTGCGCCCGCAGGATTTCGGCAACGGCAATCCCGCGCGGTGTCACGCCGTGCCGCGCTTCGGTGCACGCGAACTGTGGCTCAACCTGCACCAGATCGTGGCGTATGAAGAATGTCCGCTCTATCTGGTTTGCGAAGCCGAGCCCAACGGTCTGGTCAACGGCATCCGCCTGCGCCTCGCCGACGGCACCCTGCTGGTGGTGGCCGACGACGCAGACGATGGGGAACCCGGCTGGGTTGCCGCACTCGAACAAGCCGCCAGCGGACACGTCGCGGAAACAGCCTATTCGCGCTACCTCGGCGAACTGACGCGCAGGAAACTGATCTAGACGACAGTTTCCAGCAAGGTGAGACAGGAGATATGGATGGATTTTTTGCGAGCAACCGGTCAGCCGGTCGAGCCAAACGGCAGCACCGCGCAATACCGCCAGGCGGCGCAACACGCCGTGTCATGTTGCCTATTGTGGGCGGTCGTCCACTAGGGCCTTCCCGATCCGATGCCGCACGCTGTCATCCTCGTCTACAACCCACGCTCCGGCACCCTGCTGCAAGCCGCCGAAGCGGCGCAGCTGCCTGCCTACTTCGCCGACCTGCTGGCCGCACACCCGCATATCCAGGCCACGCTGCTACCCCTGGACGCCGGGCTCGACTCGCGGGTCGATGCGGCCATCACCGCCCATGCGCCCGCAGCGCTCTGGGTGGCCGGGGGCGACGGTTCGGTGCTGGCGGTTGCCCGGCTCGCCCGGCTGCACGGGCTGCCGCTGGGCGTGCTGCCGGGCGGCACCATGAACCTCATGGCGCGTGATCTCGGCATGTCACTGGACCTGAGCGAAGCCGTGGCCCAGCTTGCCGACGCCCAGCCCACGGCCATCGACATGGCCGAAGTCAACGGCCAGCCCTACCTGTGCCTGTCCAACATCGGCATGTCGACCCGGCTTACCCAGCAGCGCGAGCACCTGCGCGACGTGCCGGGCTGGATGCGCTGGCCGCTCATGGCCGGCTACACGCTGAAATATCTGTTTGCCTATCCTTCGATGCACATCGAGCTGGACACCGGCAGCACCCGCCTGCACCTGCGTACCCGCTCGGTGTCGATCAGCAACAATCCGCTCGACGAGGAAGGCTCGCTGATTCCCTCACGCCCGGCGCTCGACCGGGGCATGCTGTGCCTGTATGTGGCGCGCGACCGCTCCATCTGGTCGCTGCCGCGCCTGGTGTTCCGGCTGCTCACCGGCCGCTGGCGCAGCGACCCCGACCTCCAGGTCCACGAAACGCGCGAGGCCCGCATTTCCTTCCGCTACAAGCGCCACACGCATGTGATGTGCGACGGCGAACTCGAACGCATGCGCACGCCGCTGCACTATCGCATCCATCCCGGTGCCCTGGTTGCGCTGCGTCCCCGGCACGCGGCATGAGCGTGATCGCGCATCTCTCCGACCTGCACTTCGGGCGTATCCGTCCGCACGTGGCCAACGCCTTGCTGGACAGCCTCGCGCAGATGCAGCCGGATGTCATCGTCGTCAGCGGCGACCTGACCCAGCGCGCGCGCGCGGCGGAATACCGCGCAGCGCGCGCCTTTCTCGGGCAGTTGCGCGCGCGCGTGCTGGCCGTGCCCGGCAACCACGACCTGCCTGCCTGGAACGTGCTGGGCCGGCTCACCCGCCCGTGGCGAAACTGGCAGCGTCACATCGGCCCGGATCTGCAACCCGAATTGCAGACCGATGGCTGCCTGCTCGTGGGCGTGCTCACCGCGCGCCGGGGCGGCTGGTATCTGGACTGGTCGCGGGGCCGCATCAATAACGCACAGGCGCGTCACGTCGCCGCACTGGCCCGCATCCAGCCGCCGCACCGGCTGCGCGTAGTGGTCGCCCATCATCCATTCTGGGTACCCGACAGCAGCCACCACCGCGACATCCTCGGCGGCGGGCCCGCCGCACTGGCGCATTTTCGCGAAGCCGGCATCGATCTCATCCTGGGCGGACACATCCACCAGCCGTTTGTGCACCTGATGTCGGGCATGCTGGTGTCGCATACCGGCACCACGCTCTCCACGCGGCTGCCACCCGGCGAAACCAACAGCTACACCCTGGTGCGAGGCGACCGCAGCCAGCTTGCGCTGGACCACATGGCCTGGACCGATGGGGGCTTCAACCGCGTCGGTACGCAGCGTTTTGCGCGGCAGGCCGGCGGCTGGCAGGCCGGGGCCTGAACCCGGTCAAAGCGCGTCGGTGGTTCTGCCCAGCGTGGGGTAATCGGTGTAGCCGACGCGGCTGCCGCCATAGAAGCTGGCGCGGTCGGGCGTGGCATACGGCCCGCCGGCGGCCATGCGGGCCGGCAGATCCGGGTTGGCGATGAACAGGCGGCCGAACGCAATGGCATCGGCCTTGCCGCTCGCCACCCATTCGGCGGCTTCTTCCGGGGTGAAGTCCCCGTTGGCAATGAAAGCGCCGTCGAAGGCCGCGCGCATGCCCGCAACAATGCGGTTGCCGCGCGCCACGTCAGCCGCATTGCCGCCGTGGCCGTTGGGGCGCACCACATGCAGATACGCCAGTCCGCGCCCGGCGAGGGTCCGTGCGGCAGCAACGTAGACTGTTTCCGGGTCGCTGTCGTGGCTGCCGCCGGGTCCGCCCATGGGGGTGAGGCGCACGCCGATGCGCGACGGCGGCAGCACCGCACACAAGGCATCCACCACCTCGTTCAGCAGACGCAGACGGTTCTCGATCGAACCGCCATAGGCATCGCTACGCGTGTTGACCGAGTCGCGCAGGAACTGGTCGATCAGGTAGCCATTGGCCGCATGCAACTCGATGCCGTCGAAATGCGCCTGCCGTGCCTGCTCCGCCGCATGCGCGTAATCGCGCACGATGGCGCGGATATCGTCCTGCGTCAGCGCGCGGGCCTGCGGGTGCGGCACCAGCGGCCCCTCCGGGTGATAGTCGCCGACAAAAGCCTGGCCTGCCGGCGTCCACGCGCTCGACGACACCGGCGCGTGGCCGCCCGGCTGGAACACGTTGTGCGAAATCGCCCCCACGTGCCAGATCTGGTTGAAGACATGGCCGCCGGCGTTGTGGATCGCGTCCGTCACCCCTTGCCAGCCCTCTACCTGCTCATCGGTAAAAATTCCCGGCGTCCACGCATAGCCCTGTCCTTGCGCGCTGATCTGCGTGGCCTCGGACACGATCAGCCCCGCCCCCGCACGCTGCGCGTAATACAGCGCGTGCAGCGGCGTCTGCACATGGCCGGGCACAAGTGAACGCGAACGCGTCAGCGGGGCCATGAAAATACGGTTCGGCAGGGTCAGGTCGCCGATCTTCACCGGGGTGAAAAGACTCGCCAGCGCGGCGGGCGGAGTGGGTTGGGGCATGTTCACGAGTGTGTCCTCAAGGGAAATGAAGCTGCGGGTCTGAGTCAAAACCCCGCGCAAGGTTCAGACGACATCCTGCGGCCGTCGCCGCATCACCAGATACACACCCAGCGCCACCAGCGCAATGCCGCCCACCTTGACCCAGCCCAGCGGCTCGTCGAACAGCAGCCAGGCCTCCACCGCCGTGACCGGCGGCACCAGGTAGAACAGGCTGCTCACCCGCGAAGCCTCACCGTGCTTGATCAACCAGGTGAGCAGGAGGATGGCGCCGATCGACAACGCCAGCACCAGCCACAACAGGGCCGCAATGAAGGTTGGCGTCCACGCCACCGCGCGCGATTCGAACGCCAGCGCAATCCCGCCGAACAGCACCACCGTGGGCAGATACTGATGTAGCGTCACCGCCAGCAGATCGTGCCGGGCGCAAAACCGCTTCTGGTAGAGCGTGCCCGCCGTGATCCCCAGAAGTGCCGCCAGCGCCGCCAGCAAGGCCGGCCTGGCATATTCCACCCCGGCTGTGCCGCCCACGATCAGATAAATGCCCGCCAGCCCCAGCACAATCCCCAGCCAGTGCGCCCGACCTGGCCGCTCGCCGAACAGCCACGGCGCGGCCAGGCTCGTGAGCAACGGCTGCGCCCCGACAATCAGCGCCGTGAGCCCGGCCGACAGCCCCAGCTTGATCGCCGCAAACACCCCGCCCAGATACACCCCGTGCAGCAGCAGCCCGCTCAGCATCAAATGCCCGCGTTCACGCCAGGGCATCGCCATCGCCGGCCGAAACCACGCCACCAGCGGCAGCAGCACGGCCAGCGCCAGCAAAAAGCGCAGCCAAAGCAGCGTGAAGGGTTCGGCGTACGGCAGCGCGTATTTCGCGCCGATGTAACCCGTGCTCCACAGCAGCACGAAGAGCAGCGGCGCGTTGGCGGCGATCAGGTGTTTCAGCATAGGCAGGCAGTTCGCCCGGCCGAATCAAACCGAGCGGACCTGTCCTCCCCAGCGGACCTGCCCTCCCCGGATGGGGCGGAGAGAGCCGTGTGGATCAGTGTCCGGTCAAGTCGACGCGTCAAGTCCGACGGCGGCGAACCGCCCAGCCCACCAAGCCCAGCCCGGCCAGGAACAGCAGGGTTTCCGACGGCTCCGGCACACTGGTGATCACCAGCAGCGGGACATTCGGACGGACCGTTGACAGGAATGCGGAAGCAAACAGGCTTTCTGCATTGAGCAGATTATCCAGCGTGGTGATGGACCCGCCGACGCCAAAAATGCCCGTGCCGGCATTCAAGGCGGCCAGCCCCGCACTGTTGAAGCTGATTTCCACATAGCGGCCGTTGTCCGCCAGGCTCACCGTCGTTGAACCAAAGCTCGTGCCCGACCCCAGGTCGTTGAAAATGGCCTGGCCCATCTGCGAACCCTGGCCATAGCCGGCTACGTAGTTGCCCGAGGGAAGCGGCACGCTGTAGAACGGTGCCGCAATATCGAAGAGGGTATAGGTTTCAGACGGGGCTCCACTCGTGTAACCAAAGGGAAAGCCAGGCGAAGCCGGGGCGGACGGGTTGTATACCTTGAGCGTGGCTGCCGTAATCGTCCCGCTTACTCCGGACAGGTCGAACAGGAAATAGTTGTTGCGCGTATAACCATCCAGCCCGCCGCCCACCACGTAGTTGTCATTCTGGGCAATATGTTCCCCCGCGTTGGAGAACCAGCCACCGCCCACAGCCTGCAAGGTCGTGTCGGCCTGTACGCCAGCGGAAAAAATACACGCCAGGACCGGTGCGGCGAGCGTGGCTGGACGAAGGGTGAATGTGTTCATGTAGGCTCCCTGGATAGGTTCATTGTTGGCCGGCAAAAAAAGCAAGACCTGTACCCCGAATGGCGTCCTCCCGCCAAGGTCTTGTTGCCTCGCGTGAAATTGTAATCCGGGCCCGAACCGCCGATGGCCCTTGTAAAAAAGACCGACAGGCATTGCCCCGGCAAAGTGACGCGGCTCTGCCGGCCCGGGCCATCGCGCCTGCGGCTCCCTGCCGGCTACGCAGTGATTTGCCCAGTCAGTGGTAAGGTGCCGCACTCTCCAGCCCAAGTCTTTACGCATGTCTGCACACGCCCTGCCCGGCTCGTCGCACCCCCATCTGGTCAAGGGATTTGCGGCCATTGCGGCTGTGATCGTGGTCTGGTCGGGGTTCAACATCGTGTCGCGGCTGGGGGGGCGCAGCCCGCTCACGCCTTACGACATGGCCGCCATCCGCTTTGTGTTTTCCGGGCTGGTGTGCCTGCCCTTTGTGCTGGCGCGCTGGCGGCGGCTGGACTGGCCGAAGCTGGCCGTGCTGGCCGCGCTGGGCGGCGTGGGGTATGCCTTGCTGGCGTATGCGGGGTTTGCGCTGGCGCCCACCGCGCACGCCGGCATTCTGGTCAATGGCGGCATTCCCTTTGCCAGCGCCCTGCTGGCCTGGTGGGTGCTGGGCCACCGTCCCGGCGTACGCTCGGAACTGGCCCTGCTGATTGCCGGCGTGGGTATCGTGCTGATCGGCGTGCACAGCTTTGGCCAGTTTGCCGGCGTGCCCGCGCAGCAATGGCTGGGCGACGTGTTCTTCATGCTGGCGGCGCTGTGTTACGCCAGCTTTGGCCTGCTGCTCAAGCAGTGGCAGGTGTCGCCGCTCGACGCCACCATCGGCGTGGCGGTGATTGCCCTGGTCTGCTACCTGCCGGTGTATCTGCTGTTCCTGCCCAAGGCCATTGCCAGCGTGCCCATCTCGTTTGTGCTGGGACAGGGCGTATACCAGGGCATTCTCGCCGCTTCGCTTGCCAGCCTGCTCTTTGCCTACGCCATCCACAACATCGGCCCGCAGCGCGCCACGCTCATGCTGGCCATGGTGCCCGGCCTGTCGGCCGTGGCCGCCGTGCCGCTGCTGGGAGAATCGCTCGACGCGGTGACCCTGGCCGGCGTGCTGCTGGTGACGGTGGGTGCCGTGCTGGGTGCCACGCACCAGCCTGCCCGCTAGCTAGGCGGCCCCACGCCGGCCCGGCTGCCAGCCCGCCGCTTGCCGGCAACCCCCGGCCCGACTCAGCCCGCCCCCAGATGCCCCACCTTGACGAAGATCGTGCAGCCCTCGCGGCTGAACGGCTGGTGCCGGCTCATGTGCGGGCTGCGCAACCAGCTACCGGCGGGATAGCGACCGAACTCGTCCTCGAACACGCCGTCGAGCACCAGGATTTCCTCGCCGCCGAAGTGCGCGTGGCTCTGGAAAAACGTCTCCGGCTGCCAGCGCACCAGCGCCACGTGCTCACCCGCATGCTCGTGCAGCGGCAGCACCGACAGTCCCGGCACCAGGCCCGGCCGCCACGGCATCGACGCCGTATCCAGCCGCACCGCCGCCATGTCTTCCGGCCCGAACACATAGCGCTTGATGAACAGCACGCACCCCGATTCGCTGCGCAGCGCCTGCGCCGCCCCCGGCGGATTGCGCAGATACGCCCCCGCGCCCCACACTCCGCGCGCATCCGCCAGCGTGCCGTCGAGCACCAGGATTTCTTCGCCCAGCGCGTTGCCCGGCGGCGCGAATTCCGCCCCCGCCGCCGCCTGCACCAGGCTGGTCGTCCCCGCTCCACCTGCCAGACTGTCGAGCGGCTTGCACGCGCCTTCTCCGTCGGCTGTGGCAAGCCAGGGCTGGGTTGGGGTTTCGACCAGGGCGCGTTCGTTCACGTTTGCATGCATGTGGTTCCTGCCTGTTTCACCGGTGTGCCAAGAGCTTGATCTGGCCTGCCTGGGTTTGAATGGTTCCGGTCCTGCCCGCCAGCCTGCCCCGCATTCTGGCCACGCGCATGAGCCCATCACTCGGTGCGTTTCATCTCCTGCCAGTTCTGGTCCTGGAACACGCTGCTCGGGTCAAAGCCGGGGCTGTTGCTGAGGATGTAGGTGCCGTCCCCGCGACTCCAGGCCTGATTGAAGCCGCTGTCCAGCTCCACTGTCGCACCACCATCGCGGTAGGTTTCCACCCCACGGATCGTCTTCACGAAACTGGCGTGCGAGCGGTCGCTGCTGGCCTGTTGCGCTTCCCAGTTTCGCAGGCTGGCGTCCATGTTGTTCATGCGGGCATTGTGGCGGGCCGTGTTGGCTGCGCCCTGCGCCTGGATGTTGGCCATGCGCTGATTGTGTGCCGCCGTGTTGGCCTGCGTCTGCATCTCGATTGCCGCCATGCGCTGGTGGTGCTGGCGGTTCTGTTCCTGAGTGAGCCGGGCAAAGTAACCATCGATAGCCTGCTGCCATTGCGGGTTGGTGCGATAACTCGTCTTCAGTGTCGCCAGCACCTGCTCGGCTTCGTGCTTGCGCGCCGCCGGAAACCGGATGTAACTGCGTTCAGTGGCGTTGCTGGTGCTGAGGCGTTGCAGGTTCCCGGTGTACGGATCCTGCATCACCGCAATGAAGTTCGTAACCTGGCACAGCGCAATCCCCTCGCTGCCATCCGGCCACATCAGGCGCGCCGTCACGGCGCTGTTCTGAATCTCGGTTTGCGGCCCCAGCTGTTGCCGGTATTTCATCGCTTTCTCGTCGGCGGCCTGCTTGGCTTCTGGGTTGGGCGTCACCTCCACAACCGTGGCCCCGTCCAGTTCCATCGGCACAAACGCCTCGCGCAGGTATTGCCCTGCATCCATGGGCGGGGCCACCTGGCAGCCGCCGTTGCGCGCCTGCATCAACAGGTTCTGGTACATCATCTGTTCAGTGGACGAGCCCCAGGCATGGGTAGGCAGCGTCACAAAGCGGATGGCCCCGTCGGGCGACGTTGCGCTGTAGCCCGCGCTGATCATCTCGCCCCGGCAGGTATCCAGCCCTTTCCACACCACCCCGCCCGTCGTCTTCCAGCCCTTGGGCAACAGCACGCTGAAGGCTTCCGCCGGGCGTTCGAACCCCTGCTCGTCCATGAACCGCACGCGCTCCAGCACCGTGTAATCCTTGCCCTCCACCCATTTACCGCCCGACTTGCCCGCAGCATTGTCCTGCGCCCCCGACGCGTCGCTGCCGCCTTCGGAACAGGCGCTGGCCATTGCGGCAAACAGCAGGAGGGAAGGGAGCAGGGTGCGCATCTTGGGGTGTCCTGGGGTGGGGGGCGGGGTGAGATTTAACTCACGCGCAAAGCCGTGGTCTATCCCCGACTGTCGCCCTATCGGGCAGGGTCTCCGAAATGAATCATGTGCTCAGGTTCGCCCGCAAACCATGCATGCGAGCCCCATGCCGGGAACTGCACATGTTCAGCCATGCTTGATCGACTTTGAAACACCGTGACATAAACCTTGTTCGGATTGACTGCCTTGAACAACGCAGAAAGAGTCTGCATGCGCAACTCGTCAATGCATCCGCGACGCATTGCAAAGTCTACAACCAGCAGCCTGTCTTGTGCCGCGTCGTAGAGCAAGGCGTCTGGCATATCATGCGTCTTGCCACTCAACTCGCCCAAACTTGGCGGAATCTCGGCATCACCGATCTCGCCGCATAGCACGCCACCAGGCGCAAAACGTGGCACAAAATTATTCAGGAAAGCGTCAATTGCATTGAGATTGCCATCTGCTTCGCCCAGCATGACGACTCCTAAAATCGCTCAGTCGTAGATCGCTTCGGATTGCTCAACAAGGCGCAACTGTTCGGCCCGTTCATCTGCGCTCGGTTTGCGCTGCGAGTGATTGGCGTAGGTCGCCCATGTTGGGGAATATTCTTCGGCCTGGTCACCCCAGGTTGACCAGCCCTTGCGTGAACCTCGCGCAAAGAGCTCCAGGTAAGGCCCGGGACTGCACGATTCGACGATATCGTAAAACTCGTCCGGCTTGCGCGAATGCTCCCGCTTTTGTGTCGCGAGAAAGTTGACCTGCCGCCGGCCTGCATCCAGCGTGCGTGCATTCTTGCCACGCACACCGAACAACACGAGTTCAGTCACGTTGCGGAAGTAGAAGCCTACGCCACGTCCATCCGGGCCACCATCCTTGCGGATCTTGTGCCAGACAAGATTGCTCTTGTACTGAAAGCCCCACGCCTCCATCACGCGCAACCCTTCGGGTAGAAGAGCATTTGGCACCCATAGATAAAGATGCGCCGTTTCTTCGGCCAGGCTGGAGACGGGCAAGCTCAGGATTTCGTCGAGTTTCATCGTGCCGTAGCGCGAAAGACGCTTATGTTCTGGTGCCATCTTGCCGGTGCGATTCTGGAACTGCCATGGCGGATCGGCCAGAATCGTCTTGAATTTCTTCTTGCCGCAGCGAGCGAGCAGATCGTGCGCAGGGTCGATTTGCGGTTCGTCCAGACGCTTGTTCATTTTTCGCTCCAATCCGTAATCAGCTTAGGGGTCATACCAAACACCAATATGGGACACGCCCCATGCCGGCCTGCGTTCAAACGATACAGCAGCTTACCCATCCAGGTCGTGCTTGCGCCATATTTGGCCTTCACCGATTTCGGTTGCCCTGCTTTTGGGCCTTTCTCGATGAGTTCCGGGTTTCCCTGCTTGTCCAGTTGTGGCACCACTTCGAACACCGGATTCATGCTCGCGCTGCGTGTCACCACAATGCCTGCGCTGATCAGCCCACACTCATGGAACGCCCGCATCGCATACAGATCGCGGTCGAAAGTTTGGTCCTTGGAGTTCCATTCCAGATCGCAGGCCACGCGACCTTTCACATAGTCGATCTTATGGCCGTCGATAAAATTCTCGATCAGGTGCGGCTCGCCTTCCGGGCGTTTGAGCTTGCGCGTCTTGCCGTTATCCAGAAATTCCTCGTCGAATTCCTGCATCCGAACCAACAGATCACCCTGAATCCGCGTCTCCACCCAACCCGAGGGGCGCAGTAAACGTGAGTATTTTTTGGGGATGTCGGATTCGTTGCCGCCGGGTGTACCAATGTCACGCGTCGTCATGTTGAAAGCAAGAAGCGCCTGTTCGATTTCAGCCAGTTCAGCAGGAAAGGATGTCGCCAGAATGGCCGCTGCGTGACGATAGCTGTAGACCTCGTAACGTGCTCTCACCTCCGCGCTGATGTAGCGCGCCACGTCAGCGGCATCGTCGGCATTGGCACCTGGGCGAAGCGCAACGTCATTGTCGATTTCTTCAGGGTGAAGTGCGCCGGCTTTTTCTTGATCTGACATTAATAATTTGGCGGTCGGGTTATGCATTCAACCAAAAGAAATCGAATCTGGCTTCTTTGATTGTGAACTGATCCCTTTAGCTCATTGCGAAAATATTGGAGCCAAGCTTCTTTAGTCCCTAAAAATTAAAAGCCAAACATGTCTCTCTGCTGATCATCTAGGGGTTGCCCCATAGCTGATTTATTCGTCTGAACGGGCTTAGCTGCAAGAGTTTCTTTTGCAAGCAGATAGCCTTCAGCGAACACCGACAGCATTTCATTTTTGCGGCTCTCCGAGAGCCTCGGAATGTCTCTTGTGTCAAACACCTCTAGCCGACGGGGGCGAGATTTTTCAGGCGCACTGAAGTCCAGAATCTGGAACAGGGCATTATCTAGATCTGCATCCTGTTTCAATATCTCCTCGACAACTGTCACAAATAAAGACAGACGCTCATCTGCGAGTGGGTTGGTTTTCCAAAAACTAAACCAAGGAAAAACCAGTCTTTCATTTACCCCATAGATTAATGGTGGAGTGAAAGGAATCATTAAATCCCTTGCCAAGGGATACATCCTGCCGTTTACCGCCTGAACGAAAACAGGGTTTGATTCTTCAAAATAATGGGCAATCAATGGAAGAATTTCAAGGAAATTATCCCTAACATCTGGGCGTTTTACTTTCCGGCGCACACCTTCCATTACAGCATCCAGTGGCTGATGTAACACAACCAAATCCCGTACCAAGTCATACAAAATCGTATAGCTAAAAGTTGGCGGATTTTCTGCTAGACCAATTAGCTTCCGGCTAACTTTCTCCGGAGTGTCACACCAGTTACGGGATAGATGCTGAAGTGACGGGACATTTAGTTTTTTCATAGTTGCCTTTTGCTTTGAGCTATTGGATTCCAAACTGGGGCATGGCTTTTGAATAGAAGACAATGATTTCATCGTTATCTATTTTCATACCCGGGTTGATACTCCCTCCGTGGTTCCATACAGAATCCCACGGCCCTCCGCTTACATGGCTAAGACCAACCAAATACCCCGCGCCGAGTTGGCTATAAAAATCGATTACCTGATCAAGCAACCGACCTGTAGCTTCATCGAGCGAGCATCTCGCCACTACTTTTTCTCCAGTATGTAAATCAATCGCCAGAGCACGCCCTGTTATTGGCTCTCTGTCGTACTGCTTAAATTCTTGATAGAGATATTGAAGAACCGGCCCATGTTGCCATGCTTCAAACTTATGTTTAATAAGAGGCTTTTCAAGTTTGAGTAGTGTCCAAACATGGCAAAAATACACAATCTTTTGCAAAGCAAGATTCGTGATGGGACGGCCATGCTGATCACACCGATCAAGAATGTAATTGGCAATAGCCCGCCCATCGAAAGCCATGCTGTTCGGCATCACTTAAAAATCTTCGCTCAATCCCAGCTCAACGCCCCGCCCGTCTGATACTCCGTGACCCGCGTCTCGAAGAAGTTCTTCTCCTTCTTCAGGTCGATCATTTCGGCCATCCAGGGGAAGGGGTTGGTGACGCCGGGGTAGAGTTCATCCAGCCCGATCTGCTGGCAGCGGCGGTTGGCGATGAAGCGCAGGTATTCCTTGAACTGGCTGGCGTTGAGGCCCAGCACGCCACGCGGCATGGTGTCTTCGGCGTATTTGAATTCGAGCTCGACGCCCTTCTGGATGAGGGTGCGGATTTCGGCCTTGAACTCGCTGGTCCACAGGTGCGGGTTTTCGAGCTTGATGGTGTTGATGAGGTCGATGCCGAAGTTGCAGTGCATGGACTCGTCGCGCAGGATGTACTGGTACTGCTCGGCGGCACCGGTCATCTTGTTCTGGCGGCCCAGGGCCA